>CAJXHA010000359.1 GCA_913053615.1 uncultured Bacteriovoracaceae bacterium
TGCAAAATCATTACCTTACTAAGCATTTAGTACAAGTAGCTTAAGGAAATATTTTCAAGTACTAATTAATTTGTTTAATTCTATCCCCTAAATCCGATGAGTTTGGTGATGGAAAATAACGTAATAAAACTCACAGACTACTTAGAAAAACAAAGAACTCTACCAACTTTTGATGAAAATGAGTTCACTTACTTTGATCTTAAAAAAGATAAGATTATGTGGAGACGCTTTGGTGCTTTTAGTGCTGACTTCTTTATCATTTTAACTGTCTTTAATATGATTCAAGTAGCCTATGCCCAGTTTGTAAATACGATTCTTGTTCCCATGAGTACAGCACAGAAAGCTCATCTCATTACAGAAAGCATTGGCCTTAATATCGCACTCTTTACGACTGTTTATCTTGCGTACTTTTTTATGGCCAATTATATCTATGAAGGTCAGTCCTTTGGAAAAAAATGGATGAAACTCAAAGTAATAAATGAAGACTATATCTATTTTAAAGATGTGGAAGATTATAATTTAAACTTTTCTCAAGCACTGAGAAGAAGTTTTGGAAAGTTTCTTTGTTATGCTTCTTTTTGTACTTTCTTTATTTTAAATTTTATTAATGAAGAAAATAGAGGGATTTCTGATATGGTCTCTAAAACTCGTGTAGTAAGTGACGAGTGGTTTGAAGGTTTCAAGGCCAATAAGAAATATGACCTTGAAGACCTTAAAATTGATATTAACTCTCTTGATCGAGTAGCTTAATTCCTAATTCATCATATTGATTCTTATCTGCAGGGCTAGGTGCACTACACATTAAGTCTGTTGCATTATTTGTTTTTGGAAATGCAATTACATCTCTGATATTATCAGTTCCAGCCATAAGCATAACAGTTCTATCCATACCAAAAGCGATACCTGCATGAGGTGGAGTTCCATAACTTAAAGCTTCAATAAAGAATCCAAACTTTTGTTTTGCTTCAGCCTCTGAGAAACCTAAAACATTAAACATTTGTTTTTGAACATTAGTATCAAAAATTCTTAAGCTTCCGCCTCCCATTTCATATCCATTACAAACGAGATCGTAGGCCTCTGCTGCCATATTTTTTAGTTTTTCCTTATCACCACTCATAAAGTCATCAAGAGAAGCAACCTTTGGCATAGTAAACGGGTGGTGACATGCATAGAATCTTCCATCTTCGTCATCATATTCTAATAAAGGAAAGTCATTAACCCATAAGAATTTATAATCGCCTTCTTTAATCAGTCCTAGCGTCTTACCAAAATGTCTTCTCGTAGCATCTGCACAAGCATGGGCCACTGAATGCTTAGCGTCTGCGAAGAAAAAGAATGTTCCATCTTCAGAAACACCAGTTGTTTTCTTAAGCTTATTAAGAACTTCTGGAGTAATGAACTTTGAAATTCCTCCACTAACTTCTTCACCATTTAACTTAAACCAAGCAACACCTTTTCCACCGTGTGGTTTAACCACATCAACTAAAGAATCAACTTCTTTTCGTGAGAATTCTTTGGTTGCTTTTGAAACAAAGAATGCTTTTACAAGTCCGTCAGCAGCGATGACATCATCAAATACCTTAAAGCCTGCACCACTTACATCATCATTAACAATTGAGTGCTCTAAACCAAAACGTACGTCTGGCTTGTCACTTCCATAAAGTCTCATTGCCTCAGAGTAAGGCATAGTAGGAACGGTGAAGTTTTCATCAAAGCCAAATAGGTTTTTAACGATACTCGTTGCTAAGTTTTTCACATATTCTTGAGTTGCAAATGAAATCTCAATATCGATTTGAGTAAATTCTGGTTGTCTATCAGCTCTTAAATCTTCATCTCTAAAACACTTACAAATCTGAAAGTACTTATCAGTGTTACCAATCATTAAAAGTTGCTTTAATGTTTGTGGTGATTGTGGAAGAGCATATACTTTTCCAGGATGCACCCTGGAAGGAACAATATAGTCACGTGCACCTTCGGGAGTCGTTTTATACAGAATTGGAGTTTCAACTTCAGTGAAACCTTCTGCGTATAAAGTCTCTCTTGTTTTCTGCATAGCTTTTGAACGCAGAGAAACTAAATTCTGAAGGCGATCAGAGCGAAGGTCTAGATATCTGTATCTTAATTTTAAATCTTCTGTTGCATCAACTTTTCCATGAGGAAGAAAAGGAACTTCATTCGCATGAGAAAGAACCTCAAAGCTCTTTACACTTACTTCAACTTCACCAGTAGTCATATTTTTATTAACAGCATTCTCTGGTCTTGCACGAACAGTTCCAGTGACTTTAATAACCGACTCTAATGAAGTTTTAAGCGTTGATAATTCTTTTTCATATTCATCAAAGGCCAATTGAGTAAGTCCAAATTTATCTCGGATATCAATGAAATAGAGTCCACCAAGGTCACGACTCTTATTTACCCAACCGCATAAAGTTACTTCTTGACCAATTTGATCTTTCGTTAATTCTCCACAAGAATGTGTACGCATAAGTCCTTGTAGATGGGTTCCAGCTCGATTATGATTATCCATGAAATTACTCCTTATAAGAGGTGAATTAAATCATGTTAGAAATTAAATCTCAAGCTATGAAACGAAGTATATTATTGCTTTTTCTAATATTAATACCTGTTCTTGGATGCAATGACACCTCTGCCCATTTCAAGAGCTATAAGAAGTCTATCCTCACACTTGAAGACGGCGAAAAAATCACGATCTATATTGCACAAAGCCACGAAGAGCAAGAGCTAGGACTAAGTGGAATAAAACCAGATCAACTTGCTGATGATGAAGGCATGCTCTTTCCCGAAGAGAAGATGCAAA
>CAJXHA010000360.1 GCA_913053615.1 uncultured Bacteriovoracaceae bacterium
CGGGCAAATTTGTCTGAGGAACATCTAGCGGTTAGACGGATAAAAGATGGAACAGTTATTGATCATATTGACCATGGAGAAGCTTTAAGAGTACTTTCAGCACTTAAAGTTACAGGGCATGATGGTAATCTAGTAACGATTGCGATGAATGTTTCATCAAGTAAATTAAATAGAAAGGATGTAATAAAAGTAGAAAATCGGTTTCTCTTCGCTAATGAGACTAATAAGATAGCATTAATTGCACCCAATGCCACAGTAAACATAATTAAGAATTTTAAAGTAATAGAAAAGAGAAAAGTACACCTTCCAGATGCTCTTGAAGATGTTTTTAGCTGCCCAAACCCAACTTGTATATCAAATTCGGATGAACCATTGAAACCTATTTTAAAGGTAATTAATAGGAATCCACCTAAATTACAGTGTAAATATTGCATGAAGATATTAAATCCTGAGGAATTACTATAAATTGTTGGATTATGTAATGTTAAACCTTTAATCAATGAACACATGTAATCAAGATGTTAAAATTTAGACGCATTATATGAAATGTTAATAAAATGATGAAGATAGATTCTAAGCAAAAGAAAATCCAAAAATATTTACTTATTCTGCCGATTATCTTTATCGCGTTAATTGTAGGGGGAACTTATATTGGATTTCAATTATCAGATATAGGTGGAGTTTCTGACTCGATAATGTGGCCTCTTATTTTTGCCACCCTAGGTTTTGGGATCTCGATAGTTATTTCGATATTAATTTCCAGAATATGATCTTTAATGAATCCTAGATATTTTTGACTCCATAACGATTATATTAGTAAGGCATAAAAAATACTTGCATTAATATGGTAAAAAGATTAAGAGAAATTCTATCTTGAGATTCATCAAAATATACAATAACAAATGTTAGCATAAGGCTAATGGCAATATATGTAATTAATAGATTTTTGATAACTTTAAGAGAACATAAAAAGTCCAAATTAATGCAAAAATAACCCAGCTTATCATGTTAATTGGTGTTACAATCTGTAACTCCAAGATAACCAGTAGAATGATAATTTGAGGTACAGTTAGAATAATGGCAAGAAGAATGGTTTTCATTATAAAATTGAACGAGGAAAAATTATATCTACTGAATTCCACTTCGTGTGTCTGCTTTTTTGGCATCACATTAGTTAACATTTGTTTTTTAGGATATATTCTTTATGGGCAAGTCCATAGAATTATTATTTTTAATATTTGAATATCTCAGATAACTAATAATAAAAATAAAGATTAATTTTCACTATTAATTTCCAAGAATCAATATTGCTACTACAATACCATAAATAGCTATAGCTTCACCAAGAGCAGTAATAATTATGGCGGTAGTTTTCAACTCAAGTTTTTCTGCAGACGCTGCCAAACCAGCCGAACCAGCTTTACCAACAGCTAATCCTGCACCAATTGCTGCAGCACCAAATGCAAGAGCTGCGGAAAGAAATTTACTAGCACCAGCTATATCAAGGGTTTCTTCGGCTACAGGTGTTTCCTCTTCTTGTGCGAAAGCTGGTATAATACTGAAAAGACTTAATACAAGTCCGACCATTAGAATTGTTTTATAATTCATCTATATTTCTCCTTAAATTATCACTCTAGGTTTTTTCAAAGTGTTTATAAGTCTTCTCCAGTAAATCATTTAGCTTGTCTTTAACTTCTTTTTGTAGGTCAACATGTTTTTTATCTATTGATTTACGAGCTTGAGAAAACTTCTTTTTTGTTGTTTCATTTTTCACCATTATTATGTAACCGCCTTTCGTTTCTCCATTGTCGCTTTGACGTGCTTAAGCTTTACAAAGTCCTCTCTTTCTCGTTCCTCTAGAGTAGAAGCTATAAACTTTATTGAATCTTTATAACTTGGAATAATCACATATTCTAAAGCGTTTATGAGTCTCTGAGTTTTTTCCAGCTCTTTTGCAAGTCGAAAGATAGTATTTTCAGATTCAGCAGCTGAACATATATGTGGTAAAACTAATCTCATCATCTGAGTAGTGGTGTCAAGTGAAGAACTAGTATCGGCAAATCCATAGGTTAATTCAGACTTTTTTTCTGATAATTTTAATGTGGGGACCAGAATGTCCACAATCGGTTTAACATCAGCAATAACATCGACTTGACTAGGTGTTGTTAGTGCAATAGATTCAAGAGTAATGGATCCGACCTTAAGATATGTATTAAATAGAAAGCGATATGCTGTTGATAATGGTTCCCACATCTTATCACGCGAAATAGTGGCTTCTTCAATTATTTCGTCAAGCTTTCGTAGAAGAACATCCCTTTTATCTTCAAGTATCTTATGCACAGAGTTCGCAACTTGTAGACTCTTCTTTATCCGAATAAGTTCTATCTTCGTTGGTAATGGTCTTCTACCAGAAGCAACAGACATTCTAGCTCTTCAACTCAATTTATTCAGCATATTTATCAATATACTGCTGCTTAATCTTAGTTAATTCTTTATCTGGTAACTCTGAGAATAACTTCCAAGCGATTAAGAGAGTTTCTTTAATAGTTCGATTCTCATCATAATCTTGTTTCAAAAATTTCTTTTCAAAGGCTTCACCAAAGTCAAGATATTTCATATCAGTTTCAGCTAAACCTGCTTTACCGACAATTTCAGCAAGAGCTCTTAACTCTTGAGCACGTGCATATCCAGCATAGAGCTGATCGCTTACATTCTGGTGGTCTTCCCTTGTTCTCCCTTCACCTATTCCATCCTTCATAAGTCTACTTAGACAAGAGAGAACATTTACTGGTGGAAAAATATCTTTACG
>CAJXHA010000361.1 GCA_913053615.1 uncultured Bacteriovoracaceae bacterium
CAAGATCAACAGCTTAAAAAAGAAGATCGTACCAAAACCAGATGTTAAGGAGATAATAATCCTTTGAGATAAGCTTAATTCATAATCTTTTGTAATGATCACTGACTTAACCAATAAAAGCCCAAAGCTAGAATAAATAATTGAAGTAACAAAGAGAATAGAAACAAATTTATAGACAGGGTATTTTGTTAAACCACAATAAGTATAAGTTGGAATACGTGAGCCAGGTATAAACCTGGTAAAGGCGAGGAACTCCTCAAATAAACCAAACTCATTTTTATTTTCATTATTATCATTATTTGGAATGAATCTCTTATAAAGTTTTTGTATAAATTTATTATCTCGGTATTTCCCTGCAAAGAATCCGATATAATAAAGCATCAAATCCCCGACAGTAACTCCAATTGTATAAGCAAGAATAAACCAAAGACCGGTTAACTTTTTGCTTTGAAATGAAAATAGTCCATAAATATATGCAAGGTCTTCACTTATAAGAGTTGATAAGGCCAGAATTAAGGGAACATTTTCTAATGATTCAAATAAATGAGTTATGCTCTCCATTGAATTCCTACCTTCATAAAAGCTATTTAATCATGCTCTCACAAATGGGCTCAACTTTATCATGCCCAAGAGTTAAGCAAAGAGTGAAATTCTTATCACCCTTTCCAATGACTTCATGTGGATAACCTTGTTCACAATTGATCATCCTCATATCATTAACATCTCTAATTTCTGATTTTACAAATTCATATTTACCATCCCCAAGGCAACGGTAAATTCTTTCTTCTAATTTCCCCTCAACAACTTCATCAATCACAAATTCAGGGTGAGTGTGGGTCGGAGTATACTTTTTACCAGTAAAGAACATAACTTCGAACTTTAAGTTTCCAAGCTTTGTCGGTTGATCTAATAATAGCTTTTTTACATGGCTATTCTCAGAGGCAAGCTCATCTTCAGAGAATAAATCCTCTATACTTGTATCTTCTTTTAATTGTACATATAGCTCTTTTAATAAAGACAATACATCTTCTTGATTTTTAATTTCTTCCAATTGATTTATGTACTTTTCCAGCATACATCTCCCTCGCATAAATAAGTGAAGTAACATTTAAACATATTACATATAAAATATTAAATCTGAGCTATTTGCTTAATTTTTCCAATTAATACTTCCATTGGAGCTGGCTTTCTTAGCATATGCGCATTTTTCTGAGGGGGTAATTTATCGATCATTCCAGTTAAAAAGATATGGGGAATATTTAAATTTCTTTTCTCTAATTCGCTTGTTAAGCGCAATCCACTACCAGTAGGCATATGGACATCACAGATAATGACATTTGGAGTTGGGTTCTGATCCAATGCAATCAAGCAATCATCTAATGATTGAAAAGTCTTTACTTGTGCCTCTAGCTCTAATTCTAAGGCCTCTGCTAGAACTTCTGCTATATCAATTTCATCATCTACTAAGTATAGATTCATAATTATCTCCAAGCATATTGTAGACTTAAAAGGAATTTTTTCAAAGTTGGAAATAGCTAACGCACAGTCAAATTTTCTTACTAGCTTAAGCATTTGAAATATATAAAATAGATTCATGAAAAAGATACTAATCCCAATAATTGCTATTCTTATCCTATTAACGACTCTCTATCTAAACAGACAAGTGAAGCATACGGTCACAATAAATAAACCCATTTCAGAAGTTTGGCGCTATGCAAGTGACTCAACTAAGGCAACAGATTGGTCAATCTACTTCCACCATATTTCACCTCTTCCAGGAATTGAGGATGGTAAGATTGGATCAGTGAGAAGATGTTATCGTCGTGCAGATGAAAGCGGAGCTACTTGGGATGAGGAAGTCCTTGTGGTGGAAAAAGAAAAGTATCGCCAACTAAGGACTTATAATTTACAAAACTTTAATAACCCAGTACTTAAAGATGCTGTTTTTCGTGTTCATCAAATTTATGAAAAGATTGATGAAAATACCTCTAAGCTTACTTTTGCAAGTGAGTACATTGGTCCAATGGATCTCGAAATCATAAAGGCCCTTCTACCTGCGGCAAAAGAAACGGAAAGAATATTTAAAGCAAATCTAGAGAATATTAAAGCTGCCATTGAACAAGGTGAAAACTATCAAAGACCTCACCCCTATGAAGAAAAAAATATCTTTGATAAGCAATAAAAATGACTTACTTAAAAAGAATAAAAAAAGGCCACTAAATTAATAGTGGCCCCTATAAATAGATATTTAAGTGTCTATTATCTTAAATCAAATCTATCTGCTTGCATTACTTTAGTCCATGCATCGACAAAGTCTTGTACAAATTTTCTTTTTCCATCATTTGCAGCATAAACTTCAGCAACAGCTCTTAACTCAGAGTGAGAACCGATAACTAAGTCAACTGGAGTTGCACTCCACATTTTCTTACCAGATTTACGATCATACCCTTCATATAAACCAGCAGTTTTTGATTTCTTCCACTCTGTTTCCATACTTAAAAGATTTACAAAGAAATCAGTATTTAAAACACCAGGTGTTTTAGTTAAAATACCGTGAGTAGAACCTTGCGCATTTGCACCAAGAGATCTCATACCACCAATAAGCACTGTCATTTCAGGAACAGTTAAGCCAAGAAGATTCGCTCTATCAACCATTGCTTGTAATGGATTCATATAGCTTCTATCACTGTAGTAGTTTCTAAATGGATCAGCATATGGCTCAAGATATTCAAATGACTCTACATCTGTTTGTGCTTGAGTTGCATCTG
>CAJXHA010000362.1 GCA_913053615.1 uncultured Bacteriovoracaceae bacterium
AATTGCGCGCAGAAAATCTGGATTGTACATCTCCATTGTGCCAAAATTGTCGCGCACAGTAATATCAAACAATTCACTTGAGGAGAATAGGGCTTTAGATCCCGCTTTCTAAAAAATTGAAGATTAATTCTATAAAAACCCTAGCTTGGAGACTAATATCAAGAATAGTTGAAGATAGAATTCCGCTTTCTCCTGTTCTAAGGTCGATAAGTTCAAAACCAGTTAGCGAACTTTGTATTCGAAGTTTCCTCGATAAAAACACCTCCAACTGTATAACCTACGCTTTTAATATAATAAATAGTGCTTGACAGACAAGTGGTTTTTCCTATACTTGGTTTACCATAATTAATCATACGCAATTTTGTGATTTCGACATTCTCCGCGAATTACAGCTCACCAACAGATAAAAGTTAGTCATCACTATCTTTTGTTAATGAATTTGAAAGATTAATTATCAATACAAAAATTGTAGCGCAATAGTTATTTGCCCTATTAACAATGGGTTAACTTGATTTGCAGATAAAAAATTCTGAAGAAATGGAAAATATTAATAAGAAAATTACTTCACTACTTACATATAAATCAGGATTAATTAAACAAATAAAGGCAGTACATAAAAAGAGAACAGATCTTAGGACAGAGATAAGGGGACTTTCTAAAAAGATAGATGAGACAAGAAAAAATCTGGACCTAAGATATGATTTTCACCATGATGCAAGGAAAATTAGGAGAGAAACTCTATCTAAGATTAGAGAATTAAGACTTAAGATACAGATTGTTGAAGACGACGCAAAAAAGTTTGAAAAAGATATTTCTAATGAGAAAGGAATTAGGATATCTGAAAGGATCAAAGATGCAGATTGGAAAATACAAACTGAAAAACTTACAATAGATGAAGAGAAGCAGCTAGTGAAGCTTATTAAGAATTTAGAATTGGATTTGCGGAAATGGAAAAAGGCCTATGAAACCAGAAAGAACATCTATAATCTGCGAGCTGAAATGGAGAAATTAAAGGATGAGATGGATGACATTAATCTTTCAAATGAAGAAACCGAATTAGATATTGAATCAGGAAAAGATAGGTTAACAAACGACTACAAAGCAAGAGACCAACTTTTCAAAGAGATTAATGAAATTAATGAAGAGATTTTGGAATTGGAAGAAGCGATAGCGAATACAGATAAGCAGCTTGAAGAAATAAGAAGAAAATACAGAGATATTGTTAGAATAGGGAAAGAGAGAGAAAAAGAGAAAGTCCAAATTAAAGAACAAGAACTACTTGAAAAAGCTAAAAGTATAGCAAAAAATAAGCTCTCAAAAGGAGGAAAACTCACATTTGAAGACCTAAAATTGGTCTATCAAGATAAACTTGAGTGATATAAAAATCGTCAATTAACAATTAATTAGTCTGCGAGCTATTGTTTAAGTAAAACCTCTCTAACACAATAAAACAAGAATTGAGCACTAAAGATACCAAAACCAATAAACTATTGGTTTTATGTGTAGACCGAGACAACGATATTGGAGAAAAGGGCAATATTAAAACTCCAGTAATGGGTAGAAAAGATTGTCTCTATGCTGCCTCTGAACTCGCTTTATCTGACCCAGAGGAAGCAGACGCAAATGCTATATTTGCGGCCGTTAAACAATTTGATGATTTAATAGAAAAAGGATATCACTGTGATATTGCAGTAGTGGCTGGAAGTAGTAAAGGAGGATTTGAAGCAGATAAAACAATTCGAACACAGGTAAAAAAAATCACTAGTAATTCTACGGCTGAAGGTGTGGTATTAGTTTCAGATGGAGTTGAAGATGAAATGGTTATTCCAGTTATCCAGAACCTTGTTGAAGTTGTTTCTGTAAAAAGAGTAGTTGTGAAACATAGTAAGAGTTTAGAAGAAACTTACGCAGTATTGGGCAGATACCTGAAAATGTTGGTATATGAGCGAAGATATTCAAGAATTGCATTGGGTGTCCCTGGAATTTTCTTATTGCTTAGTTCTATAGCAATATTCTTGGGTCAAGAAAGAATTGTAAGTTTTATCGCACTGGGATTAATTGGTGGAACATTTCTAATTCGAGGATTTGATTTGGATAAATGGATCGAGTTACTTCCGCGTCTAAAACCATCAGGATATCTTAGATTATTCTCTTCTATGGCCAGTCTCCTCATTATTGCAACCTCATTCTTTACTGCTTTTGTGGTAGTATCTGGAACAGAGGCATTTCAAAGTGTCCAGATAGATGCTAACATGATATGGGTCCATGGAGCCTTTTTATCGGGTAAATTCATTCAAGAAGCACTCTTGATTCTTTGGATAGGAATTGGAGTGTATTTTGCTGGGGCTGTATTGGTTAATTATCTAAAGGGAAGTATTTGGATTCTCAGTAATAGTGTAGGAATTATAATACTGGCACTTCTTTATTTTCCGGTGCTTCAATTTTCCGAAATATTGATGGGATCTGGGAGTACAGCCACATTGATATCCTTTTTATTAGTTGGATTTGCTATTTTCTTTCTGGTAGTAACTATTGTTTACATGTATATTCAGTCACGTAAAAAATCTAAAGGAATGGGATACCAAAAATTTGAAAGATAGTTATTTTTATCGAATTACTCTTAATTGATAATTTAAAATGTTAATTTGATATTTCCCATCTGATAATTGTGGATAGGTTGAATAAGATATAATGAGAATTAAATAAAATGTCTAAGCAACATAATTATAAGTGGAATATTACAATAATGCCAGAAATC
>CAJXHA010000363.1 GCA_913053615.1 uncultured Bacteriovoracaceae bacterium
TCGGTTTTTTAAATTTGATATTACTTATAAAGTTCTTATCTCCAAAAGCACAAAAAGAAACTCAGTACATATTAGGTTTTCTTTGGGTCGGTACCTTTGCCCTTTTTAATACTAATATTTACTATCTTGCCTATTTATTTATTTCACTATTACTTATTATATATATGTACCCATTTAAAATGGACGCCCCCTTTAGCTTACAAAACCTTAATATAGATAAAAAATTTCTTTACTCTCTTTTAAAGGCACTACCCTTAATCGCACTTTTATTCTTTATTTTCCCCAGGCTATATGGCTTTCTTCCAAGTGCTAATAAGGCAATTGCTGGTAAAATTGGATATTCCACCAAGATAAATAACTCAACCATTGAGTCATTACAACTTAATGGACAAATAGCTTTTTATGCCGAAATGAAAAAAAGATTATCTACTGAGCAGTTATACTGGCGTGGTAGAGTCCACACATATACTGATGGCTATAATTGGAAGCAACAAGATGGATTTATCAATCGTAATAAACTTAAAATCTCTAAAAAAGGTGAAGAAATTAAATACCAATTAAAGTACGAACAAGACTTTGATGGAGATTTAATTTTATTAGACACACCTATCACAATTCTAGACGCCAACCTAAGATATTATGAAGAAAAAAAATATAAAACTTTTAGAACTTATCAGACAAAGAAAAAAGCTACCATAAATGCTTTATCTAAAATAAATGCTCATTATATCCAAAAAACCAATAAAAATGATTACACCCAACTACCTAAGTTTAGGCCAAGCTTACTCAAAGAAGTATTTCAAAAAGTTAAAGACACAAACCCTGAGCGTTTAATAAATAAATTTAAACAATACCTAATAAAAGAAAAGTATACCTACTCACTCAGCCCAGGAAGATTAAGCTCAATGGGAGAATTTATCACCAAGAAAATTGGTTACTGTACTCATTATGCCTCCTTATTAGGAATTCTCTTAAGGATGAATGGTACACCTGCAAGACTAGTAAGTGGATTTCAAGGTGCAGAATATAATAGTGTGGGCCAATATTATATAATACGCTCTAATGATGCTCATGCCTGGGTTGAATACAATGTAAATGGTAGTTGGAAAAGAGTAGACCCGACGGAATTTATTTCACCTCTTAGAATTATTAGAGGGGGAAATGAGTTTCTAAATAGTAATGGAGTCATCGAGAGTCAAGGTGAAGGATTTAATTCATTAAGTTTTATAAAGAAATATTTTGATACTATAAATTATAAACTCGCTCTTTTTATGGATAATTTTGATCGAGACTCTCAGTCTGAGATTGCAAAGATTTTCAATCTAAGCTTACGACAGTTTTATTTCTATGGTGCCTTATTAATATTCATCACAGTTTTTTTATTTTTTATGCGAAAACGTAAACAAAGAAAAGGCTTCACTGATGAAGTTGATCAGGTCTTCAATCAATTTGAGAAAAAACTTAAAAAGCATGGTGTAGCTTTAAAAAAAGAAGATACTATCACAGAGATTCAAAGCATGCTGGAAAAGCTTAGTAATACACAGCTAGATAAGAAGTTAATAAAAGATTTTTTAGAAACTTATCAGAAGTCACGCTATACCCCAAATAAGGATATAGATAGACTTAAATCAATGCTTAAGAGTTTCTAGGCGCATCTTACCAAGTTTAGTTGAAATTCTTAATAATAAATCTAGATATAGCTTCTTTGAATATGCTGGATTCTTTGCATAAACAGCATTTGAAAGTATGAGCACAAAGAAATCACTACTAGGATCTATCCACATAGAGGTTCCAGTAAAACCAGTATGCCCAAAAGATTTTCCCTTATGCATATACTCACCTCTTGGTCTTCGCGCATATGGAGATTGAATATCAAATCCAAGTCCACGATCAGAGTATGTTTTTAGAGTGGTCATCTTTTTTAGCAATGACTTCTTTATAAGCTCTTGGCCACAATAGTGACCATTATTTAAAAGTGCCAGTGCAAGCTTTGTCATATCATTTAGATTAGAAAAAATTCCAGCGTGCCCGGTAAGCTCCCCTAGCCGAAAACTTGTTGGATCATGTACCCGACACAATCTTGTATCCAGATTAATTGTTGGTGCACAATTATTATCTATCGGAAGGTAATTGGTGTTTGCTAATTCTAAAGGGTTTGTAATATACGTAATTAAGTTTTCTTGTAAATTTCTTCCACTTAGCTTTTCGATAATTTTTCCAATATAAAGATAATTCAAATCACTATAAAGAAAGTCATGATATTTTTTAGTGGGATTGATATTTAAAATATTTTGCCAATAACTTTGAATTGAAGCAATTTGTCCCCAATCATTTACTCCAACGCCTGCTTTAAAGCCCGAACGATGGCGCAGAAGATCTTCAATTGTTATATGATCTTTTTTTGGTGTTTTAAACTCAGGCAGTATATTGGCAACCAACTCAGACTCATCTATTGCTTTTTCCTTTAGAATTTTCATCAGTGTGATTGCAGTAAATACTTTTGTAATTGAGGCCAGATCATACTTTATATCTGCATTGCCCTCACCATAACTTAAGTCTAATAATTTATGTTGTGAGCTTCCAGCTATTAAGTTGAAATGAGTGATGCCAGCGGCTTTAAGGGTTTTATGAATATCAGCTTTAAGCAGGTTTATATCAGACTGTTTAAACAGCGCAATTGAGTCAAAGTCACAGCTTGCATTCAATGAATTAAAAGAAAATAGAAAAATGAATAAAATTAGGCCCTTTTTCA
>CAJXHA010000364.1 GCA_913053615.1 uncultured Bacteriovoracaceae bacterium
TATCACGTCTACGACTTTCAACAACATCTGGAAGATATCCACCACCAGCATGTAAAAAACTATTTGGAAATAATTTTTGTACACCACCGTATGGATCAACACCACAGTTTAAACAACTAGAGAATGCTCCACCATCAACAAAGATATCGTAGTTCTTACCTTTTTCAACTTCTAACATATAGGCCGGCATGGCAGAGTCAGTTTCTCTTGAAAATGATCCGTAAATTTCATTAAATCCAATCGTCTGTGCTGTATTATTAGGTTTTAATACATTTCCAGACGCGTACTCAAATTTTGTTCCTTCTTGTACATCACCAGAACCAATATCATTGAAATCCCAAGACACTCCATTTACATCAAAGTATCTATGAGCAACACTCTTTGCACTAACATAAAATGTTTCTTGTAATGGCATCGGAGGTACATCCGGTTGTGGGTAAAGACACTCATAACTTGTAATTTGTTCAACACCATTTACCGTACTTGTAACAGGTTGTAGGTTACATCCAATCTCTTCATCACAATGACAGTGACTATTTACTTGAGCTTGAGCAGTATCTTTTGAAAGCATTAATTGATCAACAAACTGAGAAACGTAATAGGTGATATCAACTGTTTGACCATTTGCGATGGTCATACCAGTAAAGCGTACTTGTTTATCAGTAGAGATGGCAGTGTTCACACCTGAAAGAGTTTCTGTTTGCCAAGTATCAGTCCCTGGAGCAACTCTTAAACCACCAACTTCAACAATTACATTAAAACCAAGGTTAGCATATGTTGGTAATTTAAATATTTGATTTCCACCAGCATGATCACTTGATCTTGGTGGGCTAGAGTTTTGGCCTTGAACATATGACTTGGTACACTTAGCAAGGTTTGAACCAAGCCTTTCACAAGTACCATCGATACGGTATCTAATTTTTGCCGTTTCACGAGGAGCATCTATTGCAAGGGGACGATCAATAATAATTGACTGACCAACAAAGAGCTCATCATTTGCACTACCCACAAATTGAATTGAAGGATCAGCAGGGATCAGTGTATCTGTGCTATATAATTTATCTTGATAAATTCTTTCCCCAGCATAGTTTATATTAACAATATTAAAGAAGTTTAAATTTCCATTAGTCTTTTTAAAGGTAATATCATCAGCAGGCATAACGAAACTTGTTCCACCATTACCAATATTATCGATATCAATTTGTTTTTCATAAGTACAAATAGAGAACTCATCAATGACTGGATTTAAACAATTGTACAGATCTTGTAATTCATCAAATAAATCATTGGCCTGTTGAATTGGGTCTAGATCTGGGTCATCTCCAGAGTTATCTGGATCAGTAGGAATTAATTCATTACAAACATAGAAAAAGTCTTGATAGTCTTTAATTCTTTCTGGTCTCGTAAGGATTTGTTGAAGTGCACTAAGGTACTCACTTGAACTTGTGTTCACACCTTCTTTTACTTCACCATGATTAACACATTGACCATTTAAACAACAATTAAAACCTTGCTGTTGACATGCTCCATCAGTATTACAAGAATTTCCACTAACATTTCCACTACCAGAACCTAATTGAGGAATAATTCCTAAAGTTAAGTTTCCTAAATTAACATCTTCAATGACAAGGCCATTAGAGTTGAAAAGAGTCAGCCCAATACTATTTTTATTTAACTGACAATCGGGACAAACTTCAGCAATGGTATAGACAACATCGTTAGTTCCATACTTTTGAAAAATCGCGTTGGATAAGTTGATATTTAAACAATCAGAAGAATTTATACTCTGATTATTAACATCCATTTGAACAAAATACTCACGACCCTGTAATGCTTGGTTCTCAAAAAAACGAACTCTTGCTGCTAGTCCTAAAAGTCTTTTACCATTAGTCGTAGTTTGATTAAATTCAAAAATCATACATAGAGTAGGTGTTTGACCAATACCCGTTAATGTCTCACCATCTTCTTCATAAGTGTAAGTGATGGTGTCTACTAAGTAACTCGCAAGATTATTTCCTCGCATAATAAAGCTATCTTTGAAATCAGAGAATAAGGATAGGGTGGTACTCGTTTGGGTTGAACCTTGTTGAAAGAAATTTGGTGAACCTATTCCTGTTTTTACAAAATTGATTTCATTTTGATTTGATATATCAGAGTCATTATTATTATTTGAACTTTCTACGGTTGTATCTTCAAGGGTACGTACCTGCTGTTCAGGCAAACATGCCTGAAAAATGAGCATAATAAATGTGACGTATAATAATTTTATTTTCAAAAAATTCATCCCATTATCTTTTCGATATATCCTCTAAATATCTTAAATAACATTATCTCATGGGAAAGAAGTGACCAGCTCAGTTATTTGTAAGTACCTTAAAATAGGAGAATCACCCTAGGTCATTGGGATTTAGCTGCCAACCAAAGTGCTCAGGTTACTCGAGCTATCTACTTGAATTTAGATTGAGCTCAGATATGCGGTATAATATATTAGAATCTTAAGCAAAGAGGTATTATATGAAGATTGCATTATTATTACTGTCTCTTTCACTTGGAGCGATGGCAATCACTAAAGATGAAATTTCCAAAGCATTAGATGCAATGATTGAGAGTGGACAGTTTTCTAAAGAACAAATTGAAGCGGCCAAGAGAGAGTTAAATGGTATGAGCCAACGAGAAATAAATGAAATTGAAAGAAAGGCACATGCATTAAAAGATGATCCAAATATTAGAAGAAAAGCAGAAAGCTTA
>CAJXHA010000365.1 GCA_913053615.1 uncultured Bacteriovoracaceae bacterium
TTCATCTAAACTGAGTGCAATGCCATCTTTTTTACCCTTTTTCTCGGCCTTTCTAAATCCATCCAAGAAACCTTTATATACCCAAGTCCAAAGAGATTCGTTTTCCTCATTCAATTTCTGAATTTCTTCCTTAATTATCTTCCTAATCTGTTCTAAAACTCCACCATAAGCACTTTTATTTGCTTTTTTCAATTCTTTATCAAGCTTTTGTAGTTTAGCGTCATCTATATCAAAAGTTAACTCTAAAAAAAATCCACCTCTCTCAGCAGCTTTAACTTTTTTAATTCCATACTTCTTTAATATAGGAATTGCCCGTTTTGTCATAAATCTTTTGTTTCCAGTAATAGTATGTGATTTTTTAGGCATCTTACTTCCCCTTATAAGGTATTAATTTGTTTAAAGTCTCTCTTCGAGATGTACATCCTCCACATTCTTCAATTTTTCCTCTCGTAACCGTCTTAATTGCACGGGAAATAGTATCTCCAAACCCTTTATCTATTTTTTTTATAAGATTATATTCTATTTCATTTTTTTTCATTTTTTTACTCAAAAGTTATATTATTTTTACGAAATCCAGTTCCTTTTCTAAGATGTAACGATATAATATGTTGATCTCTGGCACTAATACCTTTAACATACAAACTTTTTCCATCAATTGCAACTTCACCTTTACCGTGAGTGAAAAATCCTATTAAATTCTTTACTTTATCTTCACCTTTCATTCTTAAAATCTTGCGTAGGTTTTTTTCATACTTTTTCATCACTTCATACTTTTTTTCTAATAAAATATGTTCTTTTATCTCTGTTCCAGTTCTTTTCATATATTTATTCGCTAATTTCCATCCTACTGAAACCATTTTTTGTAATGGCATGTTTCCATACCCTTTTTTATTAGAATCATTCAATGCATCATAAATTTGAATCACCATACTCGCAGTAAAGCGGTCAACCATCATACCTTTAATCTTTTTAGCTTGATTTTTATCAACTATTACTCTCATCATAGCAATAACTGGTGAATCTTGTATTTCTTCAGTTTTTAATTCTTTAGAAGTTCTTGCTTGCAATAATTGCCACTTATCATATTTTTTAGTTGCATGTCCAGTCTCTGGATCTGAAAATTCTGTCCATGCACTTCTTAAATTCTTTGCTCCACCTGCAAACTTTCTCCAAGACTTACTTTTTAACATAGCATTAATATCTTTTTGTGGAATACCTTTTTCATACTCTGGTGAACTAAACATTTCAGTCATTCTATGAATAACTGCTTGTATCATACTCTCTCTTAGTCCTTTTATAGAAAAAGACATTTCTTCCATTATCATACTTCGTAATTTTTTTAATCCAGCCATAATTATTTCCCGCTATGTTTAATTTCAGTTTCTAAAAATGCTTTTAATACACCACGTTTATATAATGCTGAATATGCTTGTTCAGCATCACCTTTTTTAATATATTTTGAGACCTCAGTAATATATCTTTGTAAACTTCCCTGCATTTGCTTTCTCGTCATCACTCCAAATCCAGGTATTTGAACCTTTGCGTCGAGAGGCGTCTCTACACCCTTTTTTGGCTGTGTTACTTTTGCCTCTTTAATATTTTTAAGTAATGACTTTAAACTAATCAACTTACACTCCGCTTATAATATCACTTATAATTGATTCGGTCTTACAATATACATCACAAAGTTCAGGAGCTCTCTCCTTATTAACACTTTCCTTCATTGGAAACATAAATGCACCTTGAGTAGATGGATTTGATACAAAATCAAAAGCTATAAGTTCAAAATCAGGTTGAACTTCTTGTGCAGGAACATCACCTTTTCCACCATCATCTTCTGCTACAGTTTCAACTGATCCAAGACCTCTTGAAGATATACCTAACTTAATACCAGCTTTAAATAATTCTTTTAATATATTTCCAGCGGGTGTTCCTAACACTTCAACTGTACCAATTAAATTATCACCACTCCAACCCATTTCTGTAATATTATGAGATGCATTCTGTAAATTAACTACAGAACTTTCGGGATGATCAAGTTCACCTAATGCACGATGTTGTTTTATAAATGTATCTGTATATTTCTTTGCTTCTCTAACCAAAGTGTCCTTTGGATAGATTCTGCCATTTTGATTCTTGGCTTCCGCCCTTTGTAAAATGCCAGTAACGATTAATTTACCACTATTTTTTGCAATTGATTCATTTACAGCATTTGCTGTTATCTCAAATGGTAAATAATCTACTAAAAGTTGCTTCATATTCAACTCCTCATTTTTATTATATCTTCTCTTAAATCATTCAAGTGTTTAATCCAAGAATCAATAAATTTTAAAATTTTGTTCTTATGGATATCTTCATCATCATTATTTAAGATATCCTTAACCCATTTTCTCCTAAATTTGCTCCCACGCAAAAGCGCCGAAGCAATAGAGAATCGCTCCTCTTTCCATTTGCTACCCATAGTATTAGCATTAATATAGGTTAGCAATTTTACCAGTTAACTTAACTAGTCTCTCATGAATCCTTCTAAGAGCTGAATGTGTTGACTTCCAATAATTATCAGAACCAACCTTTAACTCTTTTTTTAATTTTATACTTCTAAATACAATTTTTTCTAATTCTTGTAAGCTATCTCTAACTTCACGCATAGACATTCCAATTTTTTGCTTCGGCGTCATACTCTTATCATTACGCCAGCTATAATACTTTGCCCAAGATTGATCATTTTCATTTAACC
>CAJXHA010000366.1 GCA_913053615.1 uncultured Bacteriovoracaceae bacterium
AATTGTATACCTTTGGTCTTTCTAGAAAAATAGGAATGAGTTTGTCTCTTATCTGAGACTTTTCATCAAGTTCCTTCTTATTAAAATTAAGATGAATCTGCTTTGAAGTAACTTTTATAGAATCAATTGGTAGTTTATTAAAATAATTCCGTGCAGCTAATATGGTAAAAAGGTTATTTAGTTCCTCAGGAATTGGACCGTATATATCACTTAGCTCATTTTTAATTTCATCTAACTTCTCTAAACTTTTTGCACCAGAAATTTTCTTATAATACTTAAGACGAACACCTGAGTTATCTATATATTTACTATCGATATATGAGTTGAATGGTGTTTGAATTTCAATATTTCTTGATACTTCATTTTTATTATTTTTTAACTCATTTATAGTTTCTTTTAGTAGCTCCATATAAAGCTCTAGTCCGATATTTGCAATATGTCCTGATTGTTCTGCACCTAAGATATCACCGGAACCTCTTATCTCTAAATCAGATGTTGCTAATGAAAATCCAGATCCCATATCAGCATAGGTTTGTAGAGCGCGAAGTCTTTTAGCTGCTATTTGAGAAATATTTCTTTGAGAAGGAATAGTAAAATAAGCATAAGCTTTTTTGTCTGAACGACCTATTCTTCCTCGTAATTGATGAAGTTGAGAGAGGCCATAAGTATCAGCTCTGTCTATAATCATAGTATTTGCTGAGGGTATATCGATACCAGACTCTATAATGGTTGTAGCCACTAAAATATCATATTTGTGATTATAAAAATCTGTTATTCTTTTTTCCAATTCACGCTCAGGCAATTGCCCATGGGCATAAATAATCTTTGCATCAGGATTTAATCGCGATATTTTAGCAGTATAATCCTCAATGTCTTTAACCTTATTGTGAACAACAAAAATCTGACCACCTCGACCGAGTTCTTTATTTATTGCGTTTCTTAAAGTATTTGCATCTTCTTTAATGAGGTAAGTCTTAATTGATTGTCTTTTTGGAGGAGCTGTTTTGATTAAAGATAAATCTTTTATACCAAGAAATGACATCTGCAATGTTCTTGGTATTGGTGTTGCTGTTAAAACTAAACAATCTAAATTCTCTTTAAATAATTTAATTTTTTCTTTATGGGAAACACCAAATCTTTGTTCTTCATCGATAACTAATAAACCGAGATCATGATATTTGATTTTATCAGAAAGTAATTTGTGGGTTCCTATTATAATATCGACTTTACCTTGCTCAAGTCTTTGTAAGATATCTTTTGATTCTTTAGGCGACTTAAATCGAGATAAAAATTCTATATTTACAGGGAAATCCTCAAACCTTCTAAGAAAACTATTATAGTGTTGAAAAGCCAGTACTGTAGTCGGAACTAGAATAACCACTTGTTTATGATCTTCAACGGCTTTAAAAGCAGCACGCATAGCAATTTCTGTTTTACCAAAGCCTACATCTCCACAAATAAGTCTATCCATTGGCTTGTGAGAACACATATCACTTATGACATCTTCGGTTGCACTCGCTTGATCAGGAGTATCTTTAAATTTAAATTTATCTATGAATTCATAAAATAAGTCACTCGGTTCAGAAAATTGATACCCGCGTTTCATTTCACGTTTTGCTTGTAATTCAAGTAAATCAAAAGCTAGTTTTTTAACAGATTTTTTGGCCTTATTCTTCTCTAGATCAAATTTTTTACTATTTAAATTTGCTACTTTTACATGTGCTTCAGAGCTAGAATGTTTTTGAATTAAATTAAGTTTGTAAACTGGAACATAGGCCTTGTCCTCACCTTCATAATGGAGAACAACAAAGTCACCTTTTTGATTACCAATCTCTATAGTTTCGACACCCTTATATTGGCCAATACCAAGGCTCTTGTGAATAACGTAATCACCTTCTTCAAGACTTGCTAGTTGATC
The DNA here is from genome assembly GCA_913053615.1 of uncultured Bacteriovoracaceae bacterium. Taxonomy (GTDB): domain Bacteria; phylum Bdellovibrionota; class Bacteriovoracia; order Bacteriovoracales; family Bacteriovoracaceae; genus UBA845. Next base: position 1,919 of record CAJXHA010000366.1, read on the forward strand.
TGCAAATACATCTTCAGAGAAGTTAGCACTTTTGGTTTTCTTAATCTTTGCAGTATAAAGATCTGATTCATGGACTATAATTAACTTTTCAGATTCGTAAATAAAACCGTGTTCAAGACTACTTTCTAAAAATATAATTTTATTTAGAAATTGTTGATTCTCATAATAATGTTTAAATTTTTCAACATTCTCTTTGTTCTGATAGACAAAAAGAATTGTATTACTTTCTATCGATTTCTTTTGAAGGTATTTCCCAACATAATCAAAAAGCTCTTTCTTATTCTTATGATCAATTTTTGAGAGTGATAAAATATGACTTTTAAATGGTATTGGCTTTAAAGATATTGACTGTGTGATGTCTGTATCATTATGAAGATCGATATCATTCACAGATAAATAGTCTTCAACTACAAGATCTCTTTTATAAATATAGTTTGGATCTGGTATAATTTCATCATTATCATTTTCTATATTATCTTCGTGAACCTCGAGAAGATGAGTAAATTCTAGCTCAAAAGAGTCTTTAATGAGTTCTTTATTAAAGATATTGAACTCATAATTAAATGAATTTAAAAAATTATAAAAGCTAGTGCTTTCTTCAAGAAAGAGCGAAAAGTACAAAGGAAAGTTTTGAAATAGATTATTAGAATTAATTGATTCTATTATATTTTCTTTAGTACTTTGTTTGTTCTTTTGTGATGGACCAATTCTTGGAATTTTATCCAAGAAGTTTTTAACTGTGTTCGAATTTAAAAAGGCTTTTGGTGAAGGCAAAATTGTATAGCTTTCAAGCTTTTTATCTTTGAGTGTTCGTA
>CAJXHA010000367.1 GCA_913053615.1 uncultured Bacteriovoracaceae bacterium
TTGATTTTCTTAACTGCTTTTTCAATATCTTTTTGGGCACTATCCAAGTCAAAGACAATAACGTCTCCGTCTATAACCTCTTCTACTAGATCACTCGAATCCTCGAAGATATCTAGGTTTGCAAAGGTCTCCGCAGTATCAAAGAAACTCTCTAATTCCTCTGACTCGGTATCCCAAATTAAAAACTTCATCTAAAAACTACTCCTAGTCTCTTCTATGATATCATTAGCTTGCAAAATCCCGTAGGTAGGAAAAAGATTTCAAGTGCTTATATTGTTAGTATTGCTTTAAGATTATCGGAGTACTAAAATATTAGTGATATATAAGGTGGTTTACATGATATCCAAGTTAATAAGTACAGTATTATTATTTTCTCTTAATGCAATGGCACAAGATTTTCTGCCAGCTTATTTATTAAAATTAGATTCACAATTCACACATCATGTAATGGTGGTGGAAAAATCAACTCATAAACTTTATCTATATGAGAATCAAAATGGAATTCCAAAACTTTTAAAAACTTATAAAGTTGCCACTGGAAAAATCAAAGGTAATAAACAAGTTCAAGGTGATAAGAAAACTCCAGAAGGAATTTATCGTTTTCACGTTTTCCATTCTGCAAATGATTTAAATCAAATGTATGGAAAAACAGGTTTAATCTATGGTGCAGGAGCTTTTACCCTTAACTACCCTAATGTTATTGATAGAAGAGAGGGTAAAACTGGTGGCGGGATTTGGCTTCACTCAACAGATGATGATTCACGCATTGATAAAGGACTAGATTCAAGAGGATGTGTTGTGGCCGTTGATGAAGATCTAAAAAATATTTCTCGCTATATTGATCTTTTAAATACACCGATGATCATTGTACAAAATCAACAATACTTAACCAGAGAAACGTGGACTGAAAATAAGAATGAAATTGAAAGCGTTATTAATACATGGTTAACTGCTTGGCAGAATAAAGATTTCAACACTTATATTGATCAGTACTCTCCTAGTTTTCATAATGCGAGAAAAGGTTCTTATAATCAGTATAAGGCCTATAAGCGTGCAGTCTTCTCTCGTACTGATAGCCCACAGATTGCATTAAATAATGTTTCTATTTTACAGTTCAGTGATTACGCAGTTGTGACAATGGAACAAGATTATAAGTCAGACATCATTCAAGATATTGGTAAGAAAATTATCTATCTTCAAAAGAATGCTAGTTATGAATGGAAAATCATTGCAGAGAACTGGTATAAGCTACCAACAAACTACGGTGTAGCTTTTGAGCCGAATCAAAGATTTTTTCTTTCAACAGAAAATGATAATACAGAAAAATTAGTTAAGGTAAGTAAAGAGCCTGCTACTGAGTCGAGTACAAATACTAATTAATTATGATTCAAAAACCAACTGACGACTTTACACTCATTATCTATAACTCGCCTAAACCACCGCGTTTTATAAAGATTAATAAGAAACTTATTAACAGTCTTGTTATCTCTGTTCCTATTCTTTTAGTTCTTTCTTTATTCTTCTCTCTAAGCTCATCTGTTTATATGAAAACAAAGCTAGAGAACGTTAAGAGTAAAGAGCCTAAGATTATTGCAAGTCTTAAGGGGGAAAGAGATGACCTACAAGATGAAGTGAAAAGATTAAAAGCTGACGTACAAGAGCTAACAACAAAAATCTCTCAAGGTTCATCTAATCTTGCGAGTGCGACACTCGATCTTTTCGCAACTCCCCTTGGTTATGCTGATGAAACTGATTCGGCGAAAGTAAAACTCGATAATATCTCAACAAATATTAAAGATAATGATGTTGAGTTTCGTTTTGATCTATTAAATAACCTTGAAAATGGTGAGAAGCTTGCTGGTTATGTAACTATCATTCAATTTTCTGAAAACCAAATGCAAATCTATCCTAACTATGAATTAACCATAGAAAATAATCGTCTTAATTATTCAAAAGGTGAAAGCTTTACAGTCTCTCGTTTTAGACCTGTTATTGCTCCTTTTAAAAAACCAGATGGATTAAATGCTTGGTACAAAATCTTTATTTTCTCAAGAACAGGAAATTTACTAGCTTATAAAGAAGCTGGTCCTTATCAGGTAAATTAATATGAATGAATTAACTTTTAAATCTCTTGAGTTTACTTTAATTGGCAAAGACTGCGAATATACCGGTGATATAAAAACTAAGGGTGATACAATTCTTAATGGAAAGCTTAAAGGCTCTGTCACTGTTATGGATGAAGCTAAAATCGTGATTGAAAGAGATGCCTATATTGAAGGAAATATTTACTGTAAAGATATTGAAGTATTTGGAGTTGTTAATGGCTCTATTAATTCTGCTGGCAGTCTGATTATCCGTTCAAGCGCAAAAGTCTATGGAAATATTCACGCACAGAATATGAGCATCTATCCTGGGGCAATTTTAAATATAGAAGGGCATGCAGAAGATGCTAGTCCTGATACCCCTCAAGCTTAAGAGCATAACGCTTAAAATTCTCTGAAATATTTAATCGTTCATACTTTTTAAACAAGTCTATTATTTTATTCATCTGAGAGTAAACATCATACTCTGCTAAATCATTGAGAGCTTGAATATAAAGAATTTGTCTCTCATACTCATCAAGATCCATCTGACCTTTTTCAAATTTCTCTTTCAGATCTAATTGTCTTTGATCACCACCACAGTAGACTGGCATTGCTTTAGCGTGCTGAGCATGCA
>CAJXHA010000368.1 GCA_913053615.1 uncultured Bacteriovoracaceae bacterium
TAGTTACTTGGCTTATGTTGGACTCAATTTCAGTTAGTGGCGTTTCACCATCTAATTTATCCCAAACATAGGCGACTATATAAGAAACTTCGAAAACCTTACCTGCTTCAGTTTTTAATAAAGGTTTTTCTTCTTCATTCATTTTTGCTAATTCACCTTTTTTTATAAACATATTCGCCTCCTAAACTTACTATGACACATGCTTGAAATTAATGGCAGTGCATTCTTAGGCGCTTAGGGAATGCCGAATGCATAAATAATGGCTTTTACATAAAAGTAATTTCTTGTTCCAATTTTTTTTAGGAGGGAATATGTATACAAATTCACACGAAGTAACTTTAAAAAAATTAAATGAAAACCGTGAATTCTTATTAAAAAGAATTGATGAAATTGAAGGGCATATTGGTAGGTTAGAAGAAAGTAATCAAACAGTGGCTCCCATTACTCAGTCTATTCTTGAATTAAATAAAGATATGGTTCAAGTTGTAGATCAAGAATTATCTCGTATCGATTCGTAAAACTCTTGTCTTAGCTTCGTATTTTTCTAATTGGTTTGAATATGCTAGCCTAATAAAATGAATAGGTTAAAAGATATAAATTGGAATCATCTCTATTGTTTTTACGAAGTTGCAAAGGCACAGTCTTTAAAGCTTGGTGCCAAATCACTCGGTGCAGCACCATCGACTATTAGTGAGCAGATTAAAAAACTAGAAGATAAGTTTTCAAAAAAACTATTTAACCGTTCATCTAAAGGACTAACTCTTACAAATGATGGTCTTAAGCTCTTTGAAAGAACTAAGTCTATTTTTGAAGAAGGAAGTAAATTATTAGAAGAAATTTCTGATGACTCAGTAGGAGGGTATCCTGTAAAAATTGGTATTGATGAGACCCTTTCCTATGATCTTGCTAATGAGTTTGCTTCACAATATTGGGATTATTATACCCATTACGGTACGGTAAATACTGTAAGACAGAGTGAGCATGAGACACTAATTGAAAACTTAATTCAAGGTAATATTGACTGGGGGATTTCTGCTAAGATGCCTCAGCGAAAAAGTTTAAGCTGTGCAGAGATTGGCTCGTTTGAAATTGTTTTTTGTTGTTCTGATGAGCTTTATAATAAATTTAAAAATAAATACGATATTTTAAGTAATATTCCATTTGCTCTAACGAATTTAGATGAAAGTGTTGTAAAACTAATCGATCAATACTTAAGACAAAATGGTGTCGTTCCTAAGGAGCGAATTTTTAGTGATCATGACGGTTTTTTACAAAAGCTTTGCCAACGTGGTCGCTGTGTAATGTGCTTACCTAAAAACCCATTAGAAGATTATGCTGGATTAAAAACTTTCAGTCTTAAAGGTGATTTTAAAATAACTCTCTATGCCATTTGGAAGAAGTCTGATGAAGGACTTATTTCTATCGCCAAGCTTAAAGAATTAATTGAGTCTAACCTCTCTAATATTCCAATACGTTATGAGGACGTGGATCTACAAATTGAAGTTTCTGAAGTTACCGAAGAATTACTTAAAAAGTAGACAAGCTCACTCTTTTTTTAGAAAATTATCCTAGACACACACGCTGACACATAAAGACACTAGGAGACATTATGCAATCAAAGAATTACATCCAAGATGCTATTCGCACAGAATCAAATAACTTTAATGCTATGAATGAGAGACTCAATGATGATGGACTTAAAAGGCTTTTACACGCAGGTATTGGTATCTCAACTGAAGCAGGAGAGTTCCTTGATGCACTTAAAAAACATATCTTTTATGGCAAGGATTTAGACAAAGTAAATCTTGCTGAAGAAATGGGTGATCTTTTTTGGTATATGGCCATTGTTGCAGACGAATTAGGTTTTGAATTTGAAGAAGTCATGACAAGAAATATTCAAAAACTTAAAGCTCGTTACGGTGAAAAGTTTACTGAAGAAGCAGCAGAAAAAAGAGACCTTGATCGCGAAAGAAAAATTCTCGATAAACAATCTTTTAGTTAATAGAAATTTCTTTAGGCATTGAGCTAAAGACTTGCTTTTCAAGTTCACGCTTTAATGCCTTTACTATATTTACCGTTACAGAATTTCCAAGTAGGTGATAGGCCTGATTTGGAGATTCTGGTAAAATAAAATTATCACTAAATCCTTGTAGTCTTAGGGCCTCTATTGGATGTAGCTTGCGAATACGACGACCGATTTTGTATGCACCTGTTTTGGCAGCTGCACCCCCACCATAAGCACTTAAAGTAATACCACTAGCATAACGAGAATAAATTCTCTCTCCCTGACCACCTTTATTGATTTTACCAATTTGTAATGGCCTTAAGGGGTCGATAACTTCATTTTCTTTTTTAGTAAAAACAATATCAGGTCTGGTAATTTGTAATTCTTTAAACTCTTGGTTTGAAAGATCAAGTAAAATATCATTAATAATTAAATGCTTTGTCATTTTTTTAGGAAACTCAAATGTTCCCTTAAAATTATAAATGGCAACAATATAGATTCTCTCTCTAGCTTGTGGAGCTCCAAAGTCACTAGAGCGTAAAACCTTATGGAAGACTGAATAACCAATTTCTTCTAGTGTTTTATAAACAACCTTTAGAGTTCTGCCTCCATCATGTGAAGCAAAGTTTTTAACGTTTTCTAATAAGAGCACTTTTGGTGTATGTACCTTGGCGATTCTTGCAACATCAAAGAAAAGAGTACCGCGAGTA
>CAJXHA010000369.1 GCA_913053615.1 uncultured Bacteriovoracaceae bacterium
TAGAACGAGTCCGACAATGCGATCTATTATTGAAATATCCTTAGAGACTGCAATGAGGAAATCAGAGATCCTACGTATAGATCTAGACATGATTGACGGACAAACTCTGAAAATCCCTATCGCTAAGACTGAGCCTAGGATTATCCCTCTTACCAAGAAAGCCTTGTCCTTGATTAACAATGCGGAGCTGCCATTCAAAATAAGTAAATGGCAAGTGAGTAAACAGTTTCATAAGCTATGTCAGGGCTATGGAATTAAAAATGCGGTGTTTCATGACTGCCGGAGAAATGCTCTTACGAACTTTATGAAAGACAAAGGGCTCAATGTTCCGGAAACAATGAAAATAGCCGGTCACTCTGATCCACGTATGCTATTGCGGATTTATAATAATTTGCAGGCTCATCACGTTGCTAAAAAATTAAACTCTTAAATAATATCCCCGCGCCTAACGGCGCGGGTCTCCCTATCTCTCTATACGTATTTCTAGTTTTGACCTACATCAATAAACAATTCCTACGGATCTAGGCGCAAGACTCTCCAATAAATTAGGTGTATAATTTAGGTGAGATGAAACGCTTACTAGCATATCTGTTCATAGTTCTTGGTTTGGGATTGGTGGTTAATGGTTTTGCTCTTGCTGATCTGACATTTGTTTCTTGGGGCGGAGCTTTTACAGCGTCACAACAAAAAGCTTATATTGACACTTGGAGTAAAGGCTCAAGAGTAACTGTTGAAAATTACAATGGTGGTCTTGGTGAAATCAAAGCTCAAGTTAATTCAGGAAATGTAAATTGGGATGTCGTCGATATTTTGCCGGATCAGGCTATAGTTGGTTGTGACGAAGGATTATTTGAAAAAATTCCGCAAGATCGAGAAATGATTAATGATATGATTGTATCGCCCATTTCTGATTGTGTTGTGCCGCAGATTTTTTGGTCTTATGTTGTATTTTTTGACAAAAATATATTTCCTGGAAAAAAACCAAAAAAAATTAAAGATTTTTTTGATGTCAAGAAATTTCCTGGAAAACGAGGGGTTCATACTTGGGCTAATGGTTTAGTTGAAATGGCTCTCGTTGCGGATGGAGTTAAACCAAGTAAAGTTTATGAAGTCTTATCAACTTCCGAAGGCGTTGAAAGAGCGTTTAGACAATTAGATAAGATTAGAGACCATGTTGTATTTTGGTCTGCGGGCGCTCAACCATTAAATTTAGTAGCTAGTGGTGAAGTGGTCATGTCCATCGCTTACAATGGGCGAGTTGGTGCTGCCATTCTTCAGGAGGGACGTGATAATTTCGAATACCTCTGGGATGGACAGGTTCTTGAACAAGAATATTTAGCTATGCTCAAGGGAACTAAAAATAAAAGGGAAGCTCTTGAATTTATGAAGCATGCCTCATCAGCTAAATCTTTAGCTCTTCAGGCAAAATATATTCCTTATGGACCTATGCGTAAGTCAAGTATTGACATTATTAAGAGAGGGGAACCTTGGTTTAATACAGGAGCAAATATAACAAAACATATAAACTCTCGACCCAAATTACTCAAGAGGTCAGTGTTGGCAGATCCATTTTGGTGGGCTGATAATGGATATAATATTAACGAAATTTTTTCTAATTGGAAGGATGGAGGTAGCTATGGCTTTGCTCAAAAAACAATAGCAAAGCAAATATCAAAACCATCAAAAAATTTGGTTACGAAAGTATTTGAAAAACCAGACGAAGAAAAAAAAATTGTATCGAAAAAATCTAAAATTAAAACAATAGATCAAATGTATGCTGATGGTTATTTAAGCAAAGATGAATGTTTAAAAGTTAAGAGGAAAGTTTTAGGAGATGGCTCTCAAGTAAGTTGTGGTGAAACTGAAATAAAAGTAGCGAAGAAAAAAAAGAAAAAACAAAAAGAGTGGACACCTACAAAAGTTGACGAAGATACTGATCCCCCAGTTTTAAAAATAGCTGATATTGTAACTGTGAACAATCCTGATTATACTTTAGATCTCGAGGTAAGTGATAAGGGATCTAAAAAACTTTACGTTGAAGTAGATGATATTGTAAGCAGAGTTACAGACAAAAAAGGTAAATTTAAAGTTAAACGATATAGTCCAGTTGATGAAGAGGTAAAAATCACAGCAATTGATCAATGGGGTAACAAAACCAGTAAAACTGTTAAAGTTAAAGTTGTCACAAACACAACTCAAATTGTAAAAAAACTAGAACCATTAAATCCTTTAAGTATTAAAGGACAAAATAAAGGAGACAAGATAGCACTTATAATTGGTATTGAGAAATATACAGATACAGTAAAAGCAAATTATGCAAATTTAGATGCAAAATATTTTAACGAATATGCTAGAGAAGTATTCAATGTTAAGAGTGAAAATATTAATCTTTTAATAGACTCTGAAGCAACTCTTACAAAAATTAATAAAGGTTTATTTAAATGGTTAACTGGAAAAATCAAACTCGATCAAACAGAAGTAATAATATTTTTCGCTGGACATGGATTAGCTAGTAATGACGGTAAAGAACTTTATATTTTACCACAAGATGGAGATCCAGATTTATTAAAGAGAACATCAATATCTAGATCTGAATTGCTAAAAGAAATTATAAACTTAAAACCTAAATCTGTGACTATGTTTTTAGATATGTGTTACAGTGGTGT
>CAJXHA010000370.1 GCA_913053615.1 uncultured Bacteriovoracaceae bacterium
TAGAAAGTTCCGGCCGGAACTTTTGGTGGCTTAAAACTTTTTTCAGGTTTTTTAGAAGCTTTAGGTTTAGAATCTAAAACATCAGGCCAATCTTCAATCTGTTTTGCAATTTTATCACTTGCTTCCTTTTCAGACTTACTAAAGTCCTTTTCTAATTCAAGAAGTAGTTGTCGTTCTTTGGCCAATTCTTCTGTAGCCGTATTCTTGTCTTGAGTTAATTCTAAAATTCTTTTCTGAGCATTAGCTAATTGACCTTGTAAGTCTTTTAAATTCTTTTGTAGTATTACAATTTCAGCTACATTCTTTGTTAAGTGCCTAGGCATTTTGTTCCCTCTTATCTAAAAATAATTGTAGCACACTTAATTCATCTTGTTTAAAATCTGTCATTTCTTTTGGCCCCCATATGGTTCCAAATCTGACACATTTACTAGCAGTGTTACAATACAAAATCCAATCTTCATCAGTCATTTGTGATTTGTGTGTTTTATTATCTGTTACTTTATAAATCTCTTGTCCAAGTTTTGTAAAAAACACTTCTATTTCACTTGGATCATAAAGACCTCTTTTTTTACCTCGATAAAGTTCTTCATTTGTCTTCATCATTCTTTTCCTTTTTTTTAAGTTCTTTTGGTATTATATCATTAATCTTTGCAATCTTTTTGTCAGCTCTTACATGCCTCATAAATTTATAATAATCAGTATCATTAAAAAATTTATTTTCTCTTAAATATTGAAGCATAAAAACAGAACCCTCTTTCTCTCCCTTTTTCCAAGAGACATAAGTGGCTATTACTATTAATGTGATATATGCAAGTCCAGTTAAGACTTTATATGTTGTTAGTTCCATTGTGTATCATTATATAATAAGTGTACTAGCGGTTTCAACTAGTTCTTGTAATTTTTTGTAATCTGTCAATTTGTGATTGAATAATGGCTCTCCGATTGGGCCAGTAAATATATTCTTTTTCTTCGTTCTTCATTAGATTTTGTAATAAAGGTAGAATGAGTTTTTCACAATCTATCAATCTATCTTTGAAGTCTAATTCTTTCTTTGTGTCTATTGCTACTAGATTGTCTTTGTGATCGTCAAGTTCACCTAGTGCATTACTAATTAATTTCTGTAGTAAGTCAACCTTACCATCTAAATCTTCTATTTGAGCTGAGTTAGCTTGACCTGCAGATGATGCAGCAACTGCTTTTAGTTGATCAGCGACTTCTTTACCAATACTAGCATCTTCGCCAGTCTTAGTTTTTAGTTCGTCTTGATCTACCGCCGTAAATCCGAAATCGTTAATCTCAGCCATGTTGTGTCCTCTTAACTATTGTTATACCTCGTCTTACAAGTTCTTTTCTAATCTTCACTTTAACTTTAGGTTTAGTATTGTGTTTGTTTAATTCTTCAAATAATTCTGTTTGAGAAATGCCTTTAATATAATAGTGTTCAGGCTCCCAACGATTCGTTGATCGGCCTGTATCAGGATTTTTAATCCATCGTTTTCCACTGGGTCTTAATTTTGTTGGCATTGTACATATTGTCTATTAAAAGATCAAGGGGTGTTAGTTCGCCGAGAAATCGGCACAATCTTAATACTTCACTCCCCTCTCACTTATAAGCTTATTCGTCAGAGTCAGTATCTACAGCTGGTTCTTCTTCAACTTGTGGAGTAGCTACTGCACCAGGTGCTGGAGCATCTCCTTGTTGTTCTTGAATCTCAGCTAAGAAAGTCTCTCTTAAACGACCAACTCCGGCAAGTTCTTCACCTCTAAATGCACCTCTTTGTGAGCATACATCTATAATTGAAACTGCGCCAGCCAAGTCTTGAGCTGTTACTATTTTTACTTCCATTATATATTCCTCATAATGTTGTTAAACTAATAAAATAAATAGAACAATTTCTATTCATCACTATATAGTTTCTCATGCTTTCGCGGATTTGTCAAGGTTTTATTTTGACGATGCCACGCAAGTCTTCTTCTTCGTATCAGTCTTGCATTAGAACTTCTTCTCATGCAGGAAACCTAGATACTGTTGTTGCTGTTTCTGGAACATCATCATCAATCTGTTTTGTAAGTGGAGATAACTCCTCTATTGATATATCTATTGTATATCCAGAATGAACTCCTGTTCCTTTCCATGTAGAAGTTCCAGAATCCCATAAAAACTCTATCTGTGTATTTACCATAGGATCATATACTTTTAAAAATCCATATGTTGGATCATAAGTTCTTATCTCTGCGAAACTATTTTTTATTCCAGTAGAATAAGAAACAATTCTTTCATCAGATGTTAATCCTAGTTTGTTATTTACATCAGCCATATAAGTATTTATTCAGTTAAAGTGTTTGATTTGGGTAACCAATCAGGAAAAGTTTCAAGCATTAATGCTCTACTAAATCCTGGTATCTTCTTACTTACTACTGACATAAGAAGTTTAGCTTCTGATACATGAACTGATCTAAGAATGTTTAAATAAACCTCTTCTCTTTTAGATTGTTTCATATCAGGCCCACCTTTTACAAGATATTGAAATTGCCTGTATGCTCTAATCAATCTATCGTCAGCTAAATCAACTGCTGGCACATCAGAAAACTGCACACCTTCTGGTAATGGTCCGTCAGGGATTAACCAAACTATTGCAGGATGATATGCTCCTTT
>CAJXHA010000371.1 GCA_913053615.1 uncultured Bacteriovoracaceae bacterium
AGAATGGGAAACAAACTCTCTGCCAATGCAAAATAAGAGGCATCCCAAATATTTGCTTTAAGTTGTTTTTTTAAGAAGTCTTCACATGGTTCAATCGCAGAGTCACTTGCGAAGTCTTTATTAGGAGTATGAAATGTAAAACGAAGTCCTGCGCTTAAGTTTGCAATAGCTCTATTTAAATCACCAGTTGATTTTCTAACGGCCATATACACAACAGACATCTTCTGACTTCCCCAAACTAAGAGTATACAAACAAGAACCTCCGCAATAATGAGTGCAATTCCAGAGACTGTATTTAATTGTATAAAACTTATTAAGCATGAAATGATAAAGGTCAGATCAATAAAAATCTTAAAACTTCCTGAAGAGACCATTTCAATAACTGCTTCCGTATCATTTAAAATTCGCGATAAAACCTCCCCTAAAGGATAGTTACGAGAACTAAAGCTCCCCTTACCAATTGACTCATAAGTTAGAATCCATTTTTGATAACTCTTAGAGCGAATATACTGTAGCAACATTTGAATATAGCGATTTAAACTGATTTGATAAATAACACTACTAATATATTCTGCGACAAATAAAATGATTAGAAACTTAATCGCCTCATCAAAACTAGTCTTTGCTTGAAAAGAAGCGTAGAGGTCATTTATTACTTTAGGAGTATAATAACCAATAACAGCTGACATCATCAGCGATACTGCAATAAAGAAAAGCAGAAGTTTATGCCCAGGAATGTAAATGTACTCAAACCATTTGCTTGTTAAAAAATTCATTAACTCTATTTCCTTCATTAAATGCATCTTGGCTCTTAAGTGCCTCAATCACACCTTTTTCTTTTTCTAATAAAATTATCCAGTCCGCTGCCCTTACAGTACTTATACGGTGACTGGTCAGGATAAATGTTTTTCCCTCGAGTAGTGGATCTTGTTTTAAATGCTTTATTATTTCTCGTTCTAAAATTAAATCCACAGATGAAAAAGGATCATCCCACAAAATAAAGTCTACATCACTGACAAGACTTCTAATAAGGGCAATCCTCTTGGCCTGTCCTCCACTAACTTGTTTACCATTTTCACCGACTTCAAGTTTTAAAACATCTTCTAAAGAAGGACCAAGAATATCTAATCCAAAATCTACTAAGCATTTTTTAACTAACTTCATTTTTTCCGGACTTGAATCATTGCCTAAGAATATATTATTAAAAATACTATCGTTATAAAGATACGGTTCTTGCTGAATGTATGAATAACTTATCTTTGAAAAATGCAATTGCTCTGCTAATTTTTCTAAAAGGTATGACTTACCAACACCAGTTTCACCAATAAAAACATTCCAATTTTTAGGTATTAAATTAAGTTCAATTTCGTTTTGCCAAAATGGAACTTTAAACTTAGTAATATCCAATTCTTTTTGGTACCAAGATTTCGTAACATCCTTCTCAGTTCTTTCAACTAATTCCTTAATCCTTGTCCAAGCTGCATACCCTTGAGAAGTGACAACTCCAATCCAAGATAGGAAAAGTAATGGCTCGAGAACTAAGTATAAGAAGCCCGAAAAGAAAATTAGATCAGTTCCAGCTAGATCATTTTCAAGAACAATATAAGCACCCCAGATTAGTGATGTCCCCACCCCAAGCTTAGTTAAGGGAAAAGAAAAAGCTCTTCCTAAGGTTGAAATAAAAAACAAATGTAATTCTAATCCAGAGTAAGTTTTAAACTTATCCACAAAACTTTTTTCAGAGTGAAAATTCTTTATCGATTTTTTAGCATCATAGCTTTCAATCATAAAGTTTTGAACATGAGCATAAGCATCCATATTCTTTCGAACAATTGGTTGAAAGAAGTAAATTAAAATTGAAAATAAGATCACGCAAAGAACGAGCGGAGAGAATGCAATTAAAAACTTATCATTAAACTCATTAATTTTAGGAATAAAAATGATAGCTGCAATAATAATATTTCCAAATTGTAAGAGAGCAAACCCCATAAAACCACGAATACGATTAAAGTCAGTCACGATTCTTTGAAATAAATCACCATCAGATAAATCTTTGTAATTCTCAGGCAATACTCTCTCAAGACGATGCATGACCTCAATCCTTAGATTCTTTTGTTGAACTCTAGCAGGATAGAAAAAAAGTAATCGAGAAAAAGTTCTAAAAAATAAGATATAAAAGGCCAATAAAAGAAAGTCGACAATATCGACTTCACCTAATCGATTTGAAGTAGCAAGATCACCAAGTTCTTTTGCCATCTCAGGAATACGACTTTGATAAAAATGTAAGAAGTAGAGACTTGCGATAGCTCCTAGATAATAATACCAATACTCAAATGTATGAAAAACTAACCAAGAGATAAAGTTGCGCTGTAAACGATATTTCATCGCATTACTTTAGCAAACTTTATCCACATTGTTTATTCAATAAAAGTTAAATGCAAAATAATATGATTGACTATATTTGAGAAAATAATTAAATTTTATCCTCGTCTAATGCGTCTGTAGCTCAGTGGTAGAGCACTCGCCTGACTTGCGAGGGGTCACAAGTTCAATCCTTGTCAGACGCACCATAAATCAAGTACTTACCCCCTCCAATACCTCTTAATTATTTAAAAAATTTTAATG
>CAJXHA010000372.1 GCA_913053615.1 uncultured Bacteriovoracaceae bacterium
ACAAATTTTGGAACCTTAAAAATTGCTAATCTATTAGTAAAGTTAGCTAATTGTTTATTAAATTCGTTGTTTTGAACAGACTCCGGTGCGACAGCATTAAAAAGACCACTAAGCTTATTATCAATTACATAATTTATTATATTCACTAGATCTAAAACATGAATCCAGCTCATCCATTGCTTACCATCTCCAAGTTTTCCACCTAGACCATAACGATATAGAGGTAATAACTTATGCATTAGAGCCCCATCAAAACCAAGTACGACCCCAATCCTTAAAGTTATATGGTTTTTAAATAGATCTTTAAAAACTTTACTTTCTTTTTCCCATTGCTCACAAACATCAGAAAGAAAATGATCTCCCTTCGCACTATTTTCATCTAGTAGCTCGTCACCTTCCGAGTCCTTATAATAACCAATTGCACTGGCCTGAATAAAAAATTCTCCATGATTACCTTTCAAAGATTCAAAGAGATTTTGTGTAGAGACTTTACGAGAATTTAAGATTATTTTTTTTTGCTTAGGTGTCCATTTTTTCTCACCAATATTCTCACCCATTAAGTTGATAACACCATCGAAATTGCTATCAATCTTAACGGTGTTCTTAGATAAGTCACCTTGAATAAACTTAACTGGAAGCATTAAATTATTACTGGCGCGTTCCGGATTTCTTGTGATCACATGAACGTCATGCCCATTTAAGACAAGAGATTCACAAACTTTAGACCCAACAAAACCTGTACCACCTGTTACTAGTATTTTCATAAAGTTATCTTACCAGAAAGCTAGGTTTTTCACATTGAACAAAGATTGCGCAGAAAATAAAAACTCATGTTATGATAAGCCCATGAAAATAAATAAAGAATTAGCAGATAACCTTACATTTGGATTTGAACAAACCTTTACCACTCCAGATTGGTGGGCCGATGAAGGCTTTACGGCCACAAGCGACACGCCTCTAAAACGACAAAAAATGCTTGAACTAGCTGAGGCATTAGCTCAAGTCATGAAAGGAAGTTATAAAGAAAGTCTGGATATTTGGAAACATCTTCAATATGAAACCTTTGATAAAGATGGAAATCAAAGTTTCTATGTAACAATGGATCCGGGGTCAATCGAAGTAAAAACCCCTCCCGTTCTTGCCAAGGATGTTGCTCAAATGAGTGAACCCCTTTTTCAAGCTGCTAGTCTTTGTAACTTAGTTCCTTACCGTAATTGGTGGTATGGAGTTCAGGGTGGAACTGAAGGTGGTTGCCATGTAAACCTTGGAGGTTTTTCACCAGAGACAAATCCCTTAAAAAAGTACCCCGCATTAGTTGTAAAGTATTGTGCTTATATTCATAATCGTCCATGGCTACACTACCCGTTTATGGGACTTGATGTAGGGCCCGATGGTAATTGCCAAAGAATGGATGAAAAAGATGGATATGCAGATGTTAAAAAAGCATTTGATAGTATCGATTTAAATTCAATTAAAGCGCATGATATTTATAATTATTTTGAAAAAACAAATCTCATAACAGATAAATGTTCATTTCCATCAATAAAAAAATTTAAAGATCCTGATTATTTTATTGAAGACAGAGCTCAAGAGGCACTGCGCTCACCAGAGGACTTTAAATTAGTTAGTGATTTAAGATTATACATATACTCGGAGCTGTTGGAGAATGAGTTAGAAGAGTTAGTGTCTTTTGATAATTTACATGGACAAATGTTGACCTCATATTACTTATGGGAAAAATTTCAATCTTGGGCCAACGAGAGAGATATCAACCCAGTTCCCTATCAAAGATTTTTCGAACGCCAATTTCCAAGAATTCTTTTTGGAGAACCTGCAGAGAATTTTGGATTAAAAGAAGGCCGCAGACCCAGAAAGATACTAGACGTTAAAATGAATAATGGAGTGGCAGTAAGTAAAACGATTGATACTACTTATAAAAGAATTGAATTATTCACTTATCAGGATTCTGAAAACATTCGCTTTGAAGTAAATGGTGTTGGCTTAGAACATACTTCAAAATTATTTCACCACAAAGGCTTTCTTGGCTTCTATGACACTAAGCCTGCCCACTATTTATACATTGATGTAAAAATGGACATTAATAACCCTGAACTAGATATAAGTTTATTTATTAATGATAAGAAGATTGAATCAAAAAAATTCCACCTCAACGATATGAGGTGGATTTAATGATTATCTGAAAATATTAAATCGATTGATTTTATCTTTCGCTTTGGACTGAATTGTTTCTTTAGACTCTTCTAATTTCTTAAGAGCATTCATTGCTTCTGGTCCAT
Source organism: uncultured Bacteriovoracaceae bacterium (assembly GCA_913053615.1). Lineage (GTDB taxonomy): Bacteria > Bdellovibrionota > Bacteriovoracia > Bacteriovoracales > Bacteriovoracaceae > UBA845. The sequence continues at coordinate 2,298 of CAJXHA010000372.1, forward strand.
ACTTATCAGCAAGCTTCATAAACCATGGAGCATTTTCATCTTTACCCATATTTTCAAGATCTGGTAGCTCTCCAGTAGCTCCCCACATACTCTCCATAACTTTTTCGACACTCTTTTTAACAAAGCCTCTGACTGGTAACTTTGCCATCATCCCATACATAGCGGCGTTACCACTATTAGCAAGCTCGGGGTGAGCTTTTACGTGTTCAATTGCTGCACTTAAATCAGTAAAGAAATCATCAATAGATTTCTCATGGCTTGGCATTATGGTCATGTGAATACTTGCTGGATATTGTTGACGATCAAAGAACC
>CAJXHA010000373.1 GCA_913053615.1 uncultured Bacteriovoracaceae bacterium
ATGGTTATACTCCTATGGTTACATGATTATTATTAAGATACCCTAATAAACTGAGGGCTTAATTGCTTTTTACCTGTTTGATGCTCATTATCTATATATCCATATATTATGGTGTTTGCAGAATAATATGATTAAAGTATGGGTGCATTTAACTGCAGGCTTATTTACCGTATGGGTGCATTTATCAAGGGTGTAATTCATCATTATGGGTACTATTTATAAGGGTGGCTTTTGACTTGAACCGTGTACCAATTCCAACTTGATATTTCTTTTGCTTAGGTATGTCACACTCCCAGTTTTCTTTGGGGTAACGTAGCCAACGCATCTCTCTTGGATGTAAATCAGAAGTAATTAAGATTTTATAGGTTGCCATATCACCTCTGCACATACCACCTCTGGAGGTTTGTCTGATCAGCCCATTCTTGATTAATTGATTTCTGGCAGTCAGATATGTATTGGATGCACGCCCGAACTCTTCTTTGAATTGGATTTCAGTGTAGGAGACGCTGCCGTTGTTTGGATAGCTAATCCGATTGTCTTTTTTACTAAACTTTAATTCCATTGTGAGACAATGCAATAGATCACGAGCCGACTTTGTTAGCTCAAGATAGGAAGTACTGAAAAGCAGTTCGTACTTAAAAAAGAATCCTGCATTTACTCTCAAATGCTTTTTACTCATTTAGCCATTTATCTAAATGAGACTTTTTAAATAATAAACGACCAGTATTTTTACTCGCCTTTAATTTCCCTTTCCTAACATATCGCCTTATTGTAGGCTGCGATAGTTTCGTATAGTTAACTGCCTGCCTGATGGTTAACCATTCATCAGGACTGCCTTTTTTAACTATATCGAGTATTTCGTTTAATACTTCATTTGTTCTATAAGTGGATTTCTCATTTTCCATATTTAAACACCTTTGATTCCTTAATGATTAATAATTGGTGATTAGTTACGGAAAAGTCTAAGCGACTTAGTGTATATACATTAAAATACTACTCACCCCGCAAATTGAGGATTTTAGGGTACGAGTGGTATACTACTTACTTAAATGTTTATTAATTACTGAATAGATGGGTTCGTAAGGATGTTCATCTGCCTCATCAATCATCTTCAGTATTTTTTGGGGGAAATAAGGTTTTTTTACATATTTATAAATTGATTGTCCAACAGATGTACTATCATAATCAAAACTTTCCATGAGGTCGTCAATGGCATTTTTAATCTTGTATTGACTAAAGCCAAATCCTTCCATTTTTTCTTTCAATGGAATGAGAAGGTCATATAGTAATTGATTTTCACCAGTTTCCCTTTTTAAAAAATAGTCTAATGCTAATTGATAGATTGCCTTATAAATTTTCAAAGGTTCTAAAAGGTGGGGAAGTACAACATTATCATTATAGAGATTTGCCTCTGCCTTTATTATTGCCTCTATAGATTGTTCCAGTTTGACTTGTTGTGTTTCTTTATAATATTTAAAGAGTTCTTTTCTTTTTTCTTTCGGTATATCTAAAAGGTCAACGATCGGTTTAATAATATCAAGCCATTCAAAGTTTCTTTTCTTTGGAATTTTATTAGCACTCTCCCAATCAAATATTTTTTCTACAACTTTGGTTAATAATACTCTATTTGTTGTAACGGTCGGTGTATGGAATAAGTTATTAGAAAAAAGTACAGTTTTGCCAAACTCAAAATAAAATTGTTCGGGAGGATTATGTATCTTAAACCATTCTAACTCCCAGTTAACCTTTTTACGAGGCATCGTTTTTTATTTTAGTAAAACCATCTTCTTTGTCTTAACAAAGTCTTTGGCATTTAACTAATAAAGATGTACTAACGCACCTATCTGGTCATCTGCTTTTCGTGTCCCAGACTTCATAATATGCCGTATCAAAAGGTTTATTTCTCAGGTTTTGGCAAATTTTTCTAATTTGACCCTGCTTGTGATTACCAGAAAATAATCTAATTGTTTCTCCATCAAGCGGAAAACCATCTGAATCATAATATGTAATTTCAAATTCATAGTCATATCCACCATCTTGCTTGAACTGAATTATAAAACAGAGATCATTATTTCGTAATTCCCATTGTTTTAAAACAGCAAAATATTCATTTTCTCTAACAGGCTTAGGCTTATAGATTTCCAACTTACGTACTACCTGTTGTTGAAGCGCCCTTTTAAACTCAACAGGGCGAACATAGGCTCGCAACTTATAGTAGGCCACATTCTTTTCTTTCTCAATTCTTTCCTCAACTACAGTCAAGTCTTCAAGATAACCTGCAGACAATGTCTGTATAAGGTCATTTCTCACTTCATAGTTTTGAATATCAGTAGTTGAAGCAACAAATATTTGGTAGGACTCAACCATATTCCTAAGAGCCATATTATAACACAGTGACTTAGCTACAAGTACGGTCTCATTATCTCCCCATTTATAGGTGTATTCACCCTCTAGCATTACCCTTTCTTGAGCCAAAATAAAAGAGAATAATACCATTATGGTTAAGAAATATTGCTTCATAAGAAATGTTTTATAACTGTAGAGATTGAAAAAAATGAATCTGAAAGATTTAATCGATTAAAAAAGCGACC
>CAJXHA010000374.1 GCA_913053615.1 uncultured Bacteriovoracaceae bacterium
TACTTTCATCGCCTTTTTGGAAGGTTAATAGGATTAGTTTTCTTTTTTCCATTAGCTTTTCTTTTAATTAGAAAAAAAATAAATAAGTCTTGGGCCAAGAGATTAATTATCGCCTTTTTCTTAGGTGGCTCTCAAGGTTTACTTGGGTGGTTTATGGTAAAGAGTGGTTTAGTTGATAAACCTGATGTTAGCCACCTTAGATTAGCAGCCCATTTTGGACTTGCACTAATAATAATGAGTTATATTTTTTGGTTAATGCTTTGTTTGAAAGAAGAAAAACCACTTAAGCAAGTGGATAAGGAAGTGAGCGTTAATTTACTACCTTTTGCAATTATCATGGTTATACAAATAATTTATGGTGCATTTGTCGCAGGACTTGATGCAGGAATGGTATTTAATACATTTCCGTTGATGGGAAAAAGTCTTATTGCTCCAGGTCTTTTTGCAAGTGGCTTAGATGGTTTTGTGAATGGAAATGCTGGAGTTCAATTTATTCATAGAATTTTGGGGATAACTTTATTTGTGATGGCCATCATATTTGTGATTAAGGCCAAGAAAATAAATAATAGAAAAGAAGCAATCGCTTTAAAGATGATTGCTCATATGACTTTCCTACAATTTTTACTAGGTGTAAGTACATTGGTGTTAAAAGTGCCATTAGTGCTTGCTAGCATGCATCAAATGGGTGCTTGCTTCTTAGTTCTATTTGTAGTGAGAGGGCTTTATATTTTTGCACCGTTTAATAAAATAAGAATAGAAAATTTAAGTAATGAGGAAAAAGCAATATTAACATAATTAATACTTGCCTCATTAGCTTAATTTTCTGATAATTTAGCTACTTAGGATATTGAGTGAAGGTTTTATTAACATTCATGTCATTGTTCATGATCAATGCTTTTGCCATTGGAGGCAAAGGTCCGCTTGAAATGGGCAAAGACGGACTAAAGAATGAGAAACCTTACTATATGGATAAGGTTGGCATCGATGAACATTTAGGTGATCAGGTTGATCTAAACTTAATGTTTAAAGATGAAGGTGGTAATGCAGTTAAGCTTGGAAAGTACTTTGGGAAAAAACCAGTCTTTCTAATGTTGATTTATTATACCTGTCCAACTCTTTGTAATATTCATTTTAGTAAGATGATGAAGACCTTTAGAGATTTTAAGTGGGATATTGGAGATAATTTTGAGTTTGTAGCCGTTTCAATTGATCCAAAAGAAACGCCAAAAGATGCAAAAACAAAACTTGATACCTACTTTGAATCATATGAAAGAAAGCACACCAGAGATGGTTGGCACTTTCTAACTGGAAGTGAACAAAGCATCCAAAAGCTTACTGGCCAAATAGGCTTTAAATACTTTTGGGATGGTAATATGTCACAATGGGCCCATACGGCAGCGGCATATGTTTTAACACCGAAGGGAAAAATATCTTATTACCACTATGGATTAAGCATTAATCCTCGTGACCTAAGGCTTTCATTAGTCGAGGCAAGTGATAATAAGATTGGGAATGTTGTTGATAGGATTATGCTTTATTGTATGCAGTATGATCCATCAAAAAAGAAATACGCTTTTTACGCTTATAATATAATGAGTGTTGCGGCGGTCATAACAGTTTTGATCATGTTGATTTTTCTTGGTCGATTCTGGTTTGGTCAAAGAAACACTGAAATTTAAAGGATTGTTACTATGGGAATTTTAAGTGAGATTTTACACAAGTTGTTTGGTTTCACGATGCCTGCACAGGCAGCGAAAAATGTACACCTTGTAGATGACCTCTACAACGCAGTATTGTTACTTAGTATTCTTGGTTTTTTAGGACTGATGGCAGCCATCGTCTTTTTTGCATTAAGATTTCACAAATCGCAAAATGAAAAATCAGCTTACATTCCACACAATGCACTTGCGGAAACCATCTGGACTGTTATTCCAACAATTATCTTTGTTGGTATTTCAATTTGGGGCCTTTGGGCTTACTTTGAAAAAGAAAGGTTACCAGAAGATGCAATGGTGGTGAAAGTTACAGGTAAGCAATGGGCTTGGGAGTACACTTATGAAAAAGATGGACTTCAATTTTCAACTGTAGGTGATATGTACCTTCCGGTTGGTGAACCAATTGTTTTAGAAATGACTTCAGTAGATGTTATTCACTCATTCTTTATTCCTTCATTTAGAGTTAAAAGAGATACAGTGCCTGGTATGATTACTAAGGTGACTTTTACTCCTACTGAAGAGGGTAATTTTACAGTTTTCTGTACTGAATTCTGTGGGACTGCACACTCTAAGATGAGAAGTAATATCCGTGTTGTAAGTAAAGAGCGTTATCAGAAATGGTTAACTCGTCAAATTAAAGAAGCTAATATTTCAGATCCAATTGAGCTTGGTTATAGAATTTATAATAACAACTGTGCTACTTGCCACTCATTAGATGGAAGTAGAGTTGTAGGCCCAAGCTTTAAAGGTATCTGGGGGAATAAAAGAGTTTTTGAAGGTGGAAGTGAAGTGGTTGCTGATGCGGATTATATCAGAGAATCGATTCTTAACCCTCAAGCCAAAATTGTTAAAGGTTATACTGAACAAAA
>CAJXHA010000375.1 GCA_913053615.1 uncultured Bacteriovoracaceae bacterium
TTACTTAACTTTCTCCCACTCTTCTACAATTTAGTTTCTTAAACTTGATTCATAGGTGTTAATTATATCACGACAATAAAAAAACTCTGGGTCAATGTCTTTTTTAGAGTGGTTATGATATTCTAGAATTCGTTCTTTCCCAATCAACTTATAAGCCATTTTGAGATATTGATGGGATTTTTCTGTTTGATTCAGTTTATCAAAGTAGTGATATAATGGCAATAATAAATAATAAAGATAATATTCATCACTATTCTCAGCAGTAAAGGGATTTTCGTTGAGCCAATTTTCAGCTACACTTATTGCTTCCTTGGATTTTTCTAGATTCCCATTCATCTGTTCTGTTAATCCATATAAACAATAAGTACAAATTAAGTCATTTTCTTTATGAGTCACAGCCACTGTATCTGGAATTTGAGTCCATACCTCTTGTGCTCTTAATAAATAGTCTGATGAATTTATATAATCGTTGATTAAATAATAATTAAAACTTATTCTTTGCAGAAAAAGAAATTGCCACCATGGAGAATTAACTTTTTTATTTTCAAACTCTAAACCCTTTTGGAAATTAGTAATTGCTTGATGATATTGCCCCCATTTCATAAGAATACTTCCAGCACGCCAATATGCGACCACTTGTACATCTGGATTTGCATCTTCAATCTCTAAATCTTCTCTTGTTCTTTTCATTGTGAATTGAACAATCTCTAGTGCTTCATCATAGTCTTTATTTTCATAGAACCATTCTTCCCATTTCTCTAGAGTCACTACACCTAAACATTCATATGTGCCGTCTGAACAGAACATTGTCTTATTATCTTTTATAAATTTCAACCCTCTGGTTAGATCATGATTATCCAGATTGTGAATATATATCCATGGAATATTTTCAATATTCATAAATTTTGCACGTATTTGCATTGGGTCTGATATATTATAAAGACTGTGTTTTAATATTTCATGTGATCTTAAAAGATTATTTAACGCCAAATCTAAATCTGATTCATTATCTGTATACTTGTATCTCATTCTATAATACACCCCACTTACAGAAAGGGCAAAGGGTGAATCTGGGAATTTTCCAATAAATTGATCCATTTTAATGGCTATTTTCCTTAATAGAAATAGATCAAAGCTTCCTTCTTTTTCCATTTTCATAAGAGGAAATATCAAAGTTAATGCCATAGCCAGCTCATGATTTGGGTCATATAATAAAGCTTTTTCAGCCTGAAGACTACCTTCATCATATTCGATTCTAAGTGAATCAATATTGTTGACCTGTTCCTGTTCAGATACAATAATTTTTGATAGAGCTAATATTGCCCACGTATCAGCATAAGTGGAGTCTAAAGCGATTGCTTTTTCAGCTAGAGGTATTATTTTCTGCAACATGCGTTCATTAGATATTCTGTCATTTGCTATTAAATCATATGCTTGCTGAATTAGATTATAAGCCTCCAAACTTTCTGTTGGATGCTTCTCTGTTGCCTTTATATCTTTTTTTGATATAGATAGTTTTTTATTCAATATGGTTACAATATTTTCTGCAATTTTATCCTGAATTTCAAAAATATCTGTAAGTTTATTACTATAAGAATTAGACCAGACCATATGATCTTGTGCAATATCAAAAAGTGACACATGAACTCTTAAATTATTATCAACAATTTTGACTGAACCTTCAACAATATAGTTGACTTTAAGCTTTTCAGAAATTTCATTCATTGTAGCGGTTTTATTTTTAAAAGCTGCTACATCAGTTCTAGGTCGTACCTTCAGGTTTTGGATGCGAGATAATCTGTTAATAAGTTCTTCCGTTAAACCATCAGCAAAATAGCTTTTTATCTCTGGGCTCATGTTTTCCATATATAAAATGGCAATAGAGGCATCATATTCTCTAACATCTCCTGAACTTATGGATAGAAATGGATAAATAAACCAGAATACCCCGCCAATAATCATGAGAATAAACCCTGTTAGAGGAAAGAGGATTTTTTTTGTCAAGCTCCATTTCTTATCTGTTGCTTTAAGCTTAGCAGATACTTTAGATATATCCGTCTGTGGAAGTCCGTGGGAGGTTATACAGTAGACTTTAACTTCTTGAGATACTCCCTTTAGCTTGGGCGTGCCAACATAGGTTGTCTCAAACTCGGGAAGACTTGATATATTCTGCTGAATCTTGCCTGATATGGAGATACCTCCTACCGCAGAGAATGGTTCAATACGTGAAGCTATGTTTACATCATCACCAAGAACATCCCCATCTTTCAAGGTTATTTCACCTTCGTGAATGCCTATACGAAGATTTAAATCTTCAACTGCTTTTATCTGTTTCTGTATCTTAATTCCACACTTAACAGCATCCGTAACAGTTGAAAATGTAAAAAGAAGAGAATCCCCTCCTTTGTTATGTAGAGTTCCATTAAATTCTTCTATTATTGGAGTTAGTATCTGCTTTTGCTTATCAAGCAGTTCTAAAGCTTTATTCTCATCTTTAGCAGATAATGCAGTATACCCTGCAATATCCGTAAACATAATTGCAGCAAGCTTTCTTTCAATA
>CAJXHA010000376.1 GCA_913053615.1 uncultured Bacteriovoracaceae bacterium
TATGCAGACTTCAAAGTATGGCTAGTTTGTAATAACTTTATAAAAGTTGATATTGCTTCAATGTCACACTCAATAGAAGCAAGAGTACCTTTTCTAGATAATGATCTAGTTGATTATATGTTCTCCATAAAGCTATCAGAAAAGTGGGATGTTAATAGTAATAAGAAGCTCTTAAGAGATGTTATGAGTGATAAACTACCTCAGTACATCACACAAAGAAGTAAGTCAGCATTTCATCCACCTTACTTTAAATGGTTTGCAAAAGAACTATATCCTTTTTTAAAGTCCAATCTTTTGAACTCGCTTTTAATAGAGAAGATTGGTCTTGATGGAAAGGAGATTGAAAGTATTCTTAAGAATCATCACTTAGGGCATGCTAATAATACTTATAAAATTTTTAATCTCTTATTATTAGAGTTTTGGCTTAGAAATAAAGTCGACTAGTACTCCATATCATTTTTAATAATGAGAACATGTTCCCCATGAATACTAATATCAGCACCAATCTCTTCTTCCTCTTTGTCCATACGAGCTTTGGTTATATAAGAATTTAAAAGTGTATATATAATTTTTGTCATAAGCATCGAATAGGCCATCACGACAATAGAACCGATTAAATTGGCATTAAATATGGTCCAATCAGAACCATGAAAAATTCCATTTTCAATGGCATTATTCACAGCACTATGAGCAAAAACACCAGTTAACAATGCTCCTACTAAACCGGCAAAACCATGGGAAATAAAAACATCCAAGGCATCATCAACTTTTATAACAGAATGGAAATAGCGTATCCCTATATTACATATCCAAGCTATAACAATACCAATAATGGCACTTTCCCAAAGACCAACATAGCCAGCACTTGGGGTAATTCCCACCAGTCCACATATTATTGCAATATTCAAACCCTTTGCTGTGGGTTTATGTGGTGTAAAGATTAAATCCATTAAGTACCAGGCCAATAAAGATGTTAATGAGGCCGTAAGTGTGGTTATGATAGAATTAACGGCAATAGAATTAAATGCCAAAGCAGAGCCTGCATTAAAGCCAAACCAGCCAATCCATAAAAAGCTCATTCCTAAAAAAACAAAACCAAGATTATATGACTTCTTTAATTTAAAAAAATCTAAACGTCTTCCAATAGATTTTGCCAAGATAAATGCACTTGCACCACTGGTTATATGAACGACAAGCCCTCCAGCAAAGTCTCTTCCCCCTAATTCTTCAATCCAACCACCACTTCCCCATACCCAATGTGCAACTGGATAATAAACAAGAAGGGTCCAAAGAATAGAAAAGATAAACCAAAAGCTCTGTCTTACACGCTCTATAATAGCTCCAGAAATAATGGCACAAGCTATAAATGAAAAAATCATTTGAAAAAATATAAAGAGTATACTTGGTATATCGTTGAGATTTAGAGGTAAGTTTTGAAGTGCAAAGTATTGAAAATTTCCAATTATACCATTGAAACTTTCACCAAAGACAAAGGTAAAGCCAAAAAAGAGCCAAAGCAAACTAAGTGGACCCATAATGATAAAGCTCATAAACATGGTATTAACACTGTGCTTGGCCCGACTTAATCCTCCATAGAAAAATGCTAAGCCAGGAATCATGGCAAGTACCAATAAAATTGATAAAACCATCCAAAGAGAATTTAGAATTTTTAAGTCCAAAAAACACACTCCAATAGCCTATACATATAAAAATAGTATATCATAGAGAAAGAGTAATTATGAAATTTTTAAAACTACTTATTGGCCATTCTATAAGCTTTGCTTTTATCTACCTATTACTAGACAAATTAGATCTGGATAAATTGCAAAATTCAAATCATAGTATTCATTGGGAGTATTTCTCTCTAGCTATTCTTATCAATATCATTTCTTATTTTATTCATGGGCTTCGTTGGAATCGTTTCTATATGGATCAAAAGATAGACTTCTCCCACATTATTAAAACAATTCTAATTGGACATATGTTTAATACAATTTTGCCATCTAAAGCTGGTGAACTTATGCGTCCTTTATTTTTTCATCGCATAACCAAGATTCCCTATTTAGATATTCTTAGCACTTGCTTTATAGAAAGAGTCTTTGATGGACTAATAGTTTTATTCTTACTTTTATTTTCTATAAATATATTTGGAACCAATACATTTATTACAAATGCATCACTATTAACTCTGTGCTTATACTTTTCCAGTCTTGTCTTTATCATCATTGCATTAAGGTTTAATAAAATTATTTCACTTAAGCTTGCAAATAGAAGTTCAAAGATAATTCAAACTCTCTCAAATTTATTCACTGATTTTATAAGTGGGGCTAAAAGAATTAAAGATATTAAAAATCTAAATATAATAGTTTTTTACAGCCTTCTCTATTGGATTCTAAATATTTTGGCCCTTTGGTCAATCCTCCACACATTAGATCTTCCATTAGAATTACAAAGTATAAGTGTTGCTATTTTTATTGCAGGAAGTATGGGGGTTGCTCTCAGCCTGCCCTCTGCTCCAGCTAATATCGGTGTCTATCATTATGCAATTTACTTTAT
>CAJXHA010000377.1 GCA_913053615.1 uncultured Bacteriovoracaceae bacterium
GGAGTACAAGCAGAGACTCTCACAATCTCTGCAAACCATCCTTCATTAGGACATGCTAAAGAAGAATTACCTATTTCTTATTCAGGTGAAGAAATTGAAATTGGTTTTAATGCTAAATATATGATTGAGACATTAGCTGTACTAGAGAATGACGAGATCATTTTTGAATTTAATAATGAGTTAAGTCCTGTAATTTGTCGTTCTGAAACAGAGCCAGATTTCTTAGGAATCATCATGCCATTAAAACTATAGATGAATTTTTTAAAATTAAAGAGTCTACAAGTTACCAACTTTAGAAATTTAAATAATGATATAGTTCATTTCAATAGTGGTATAAATTGTATCTTTGGTAATAATGGAAATGGTAAAACAAATTTATTAGAAGCAATTTATTATGTCTGTCTTAAAAAATCATTTCGTAAAAACACTAGTTTTCAACAAATAGTAAGTGTAGATAGTGGAAAACCTGAAATATTAATTTCTTCAGCCTTTGAATCACAAAACGAAATACTTACGGCCTTAACAGGTAAAATAACATCAAAAGAAAATCAATGGTATCAAGATAATAAAGCATTAAAATCCAAACCAAAGATACCTGTTGTTTTTATTAATCCTTTTGATTCTTTTTCATTTCATACGATACCGGCTTTTAGAAGAAGTTGGGTTGATCAAAATTTATCCTTGGTATCTGAAGAATATAAAAGTGCTCTCAGTAAATATAATAACGTTTTGAAACAAAGAAATGCCCTACTCTCAAAGAAGCCACATAAGTTTTTAGAACAGATAAAAGTTTTAGACGATCAAATGGCACTCTATTCAAAAATATTAATTGATTTAAGATTACATTTTATAAGTGACTTAAAAATTTACTGCAAAGAAACATTTAAAATTATTTTTGATGAATCTCATGATTTAGAATTAAAATTAGAATCTAAATTCATAGATGCAACGCAAGATAAAATAAAAGAATATTTTGATCAAAATAGAGAAAAAGATGTAATTATTGGCCATACTTCCTATGGAATTCATCGTGATGACTATGTGTTTCTTTTTGACGGTTTTAACTCCTTTGAATTCTGTTCTCTAGGTCAACAAAAAATGAGCTATTTGAGCCTCATATTTGCCTATATAGAGCTTTTTAGATATAAATTTAACTCTTACCCTATTGTATTGATAGACGATGTCTCAGGGGAATTAGACAGTCGTAGATGGAATAACTTGATTAATTATTTGGAAGCCAAAGATTTTCAAGTCATTATCACTACGGCCAATGAAAATTTTAAAGTTGAATTAGAAAAAATTTCCAATTCAAAAAAACTATATATAGAAGACGGTTTTTTGAAGTAACCGTTTTAATATGAAAGGGAGTTCATTCATATGGATCAGGCACCTGAATCAATTTCGAAGGTCAGTTCAGAATACGGCGCAGACAAGATTAAAGTTTTAGAAGGATTAGAGGCAGTTAGAAAACGTCCAGGTATGTACATTGGTGATACTGGAATGAGAGGTTTTCATCATTGTGTATATGAGATCGTTGATAACTCAGTTGATGAAGCATTAGCTGGTTATTGTTCAGAAATTAAAGTTATCATCCATGTCGATAATTCTGTAACTGTTGTTGATGATGGTCGTGGAATCCCAGTTGATATACATCCTCAAGAAGGAATTTCAGGAGCTGAGATTGTTTATACTAAACTTCACGCAGGTGGAAAGTTTAATGAAGATGATGGTGCATATAAAGTTTCTGGTGGTCTTCACGGAGTTGGTGCTGCAGTTGTAAATGCAATGTCTGCTTGGTTGAAAATTGAAGTTAAGAAAAAAGGTAAAGTTCACTTCTTGGAATTTAGAAAAGGAGTTGCTACTGCACCGATGAAAGTTATTGGTGAATGTGGTGAAGAAGAATCAGGAACATCTGTAACTTTTAAGTTAGATCCAGAATTATTTGAAGTAATGGAATTTGATTATGAAAGACTTGCTAATAGATTCCGTGAAATGGCTTTTTTAAATAGAGGACTTAAAATTTCAATCAAAGATGAGAGAAATGATAAAAAAGAAGTTTTCCATTTTGAGGGTGGTCTTTCTGAGTTCGTAAATTATTTAAATAGAGCTAAAACTGCAATTCATAAAAAACCAGTATATTTCTTTCATTCAAAAGATGATTATGAAGTTGAAATTGCCATGCAATGGACTGATAGCTTTTCAGAAACATTAACTGGTTATGCGAATAATATTAATACTCCTGGTGGTGGTACCCACGTTTCTGGTTTTAAAACAGCATTAACACGTGTTCTTAATAATTATGCTAAAGACAATAATGTTGTTAAAGGAAAAATTTCTTTAACAGGTGATGATATGCGTGAAGGTTTGACTGCAATAATTTCAGTTAAATTAGCAAATCCTCAATTCGAAGGACAAACTAAAGACAAATTAGGAAGTAGTGAAGTTGAAGGTATTGTAAATTCACTTGTTGGTGAAAAATTAAAAACATACTTAGAAGAAAATCCAAGTGTTGCAAAAACTATTATTAGAAAATCAGCTGACGCAGCAGCTGCTCGT
>CAJXHA010000378.1 GCA_913053615.1 uncultured Bacteriovoracaceae bacterium
GAGGGAGAAAATCAAACATCAGTGACACTTATCCCTTTCGTTCATATAAAGAAGCATAATTTTTGGCATCGATTTAAAAACAGTATTTCATTGGCCATCAGAAAAGTTTTTGTGAAGCAATTCTTTATTCATGAAATTGCACAAGCACAAGAAATTCAGTTTTGTCCTGAAAACTTTGTTCCTAGCGATAGACTTTATATGGTTTATTTTACTTGGTTTAAGCAATACCTTGATGGACTAGATCAATTAGAAGAAACTAACTTTGAAGAACAAAATATTAATCGAAATGAAATCAATTAATAATTAGCTCCCCCATTTCATGGTCTTTGCAAGAAACTTTAATGCATGAACTTCATCTTCACTCCACTCTCGGTGGACAACCCAAGCGGTAGCAATCACACGTCTCTCTTCTGAGCCATTCCATGCATAATGATTAAAGCTATCATTAAAAAGAAAAGACTTCCCTTCTTCGTGCATGATTTTTTCTCCCATGACATTTAAACCTCAGTCATTAGGGATGATTAAACCTAATTGCCAATTATCAAAAAAAGCAAATCCATCTGAGTGATGAAAAAGTTTTTTACCAGGCTCCATTAAAAGAAGATCAAAACTAATTAAACGACCAAGTTCTTCACACTTTTTAACAAAAGCAAACGTATTTGGCATACTTGGCTCATACTTGTCTTCAAATTTTCCATTACGATAAATTGGTAAACGGCTCCAATTGGGACCATACATTTTATAGGGAATAGCTTTTACTTGATCATTTACTAAGAGCTCCGCTTCTTTTTTTAAATCTACAAAGTATTCTTTCACTATACTATCAAATGCATGCCTAGAATTGAGTTCAAAAGGTGCCACTTTAAAATTAGGAATATTAGCGGAGCAAAGCTGCCCTTTAAGATATGATAATTTTTCATCCGCACTAAACATTTTAATCAATGTAATAATACGATCAGGTAAATTTTTATTATAGTTTTTCTTATATAGTAATCTAAGTTCAAGTTCTAAACTCTTTAAATCTTGCAATTCACCAGTATTTATCATTTTCCAAAAGCGTTGATTACCACTAAGTAAGCATTCTCCAGCGTGAACAAGCTCATCCATACTAATACCACTTAGATACTTTTCAATTGCTAATGTACTAAGCTCAATAATTAAATGATAATAATTGTCATCATTACTTTTGTGATCAACTTCCTCATCTTTACTTTTAAAGAGCAAATTTAAAGAATATGTTTTCACAATTTCAGAAGTATTAGAATTATTAAGAAATTTATCTTTTACACTTTCTAGCATATTACTATTGTGGCGCAGCTAATCTTTCTTGCCAATAGTTGCTATTAATTATCAAAGAGGTATAAATTCTGATATGTACCTAATAGTTCACCATTTGGCTTTGTTAGTGCTTTCCAGAAATAATATGGATGAGAAATTGAAAGTTCTCCTAAATGATACTCATCTTGTCCAAACTCAATATTCTTATGTTTAAAATTCTTAGTTGGAAGTGAGTCCCAAACTGATCTTGGAATACTTATCTCTAGTTCACTTTCATTTTCATTAAACACATAGGCTTTTGAGCCAATACTCACTAGACTTGGCTCTCTTGTATAACTTCTCTCAATTAATATTTTAATAACTGGCACCTGAGTGGTATTTCTTATTTTCAAAAGTCCTTTCTGGTTATTTGTTCCTAAAGACACTTTCATCGCTTTTTTAAAGCCACCATAAAGCTTTGTGCGCTTATGAAAACTATATATGTCCAAGTATGTGTGTGAACTATAATGAGCAGCTTGTTCAAAGCCTTCAATGATTGATTTGGCCTTACATCCTACAATTGCCAGAAAATTTATATTAGGGTGAATATTTGTAAATAGATCTTTTACATTATTTCCATAAAAGTCCAAAATGATATCTTCAGTCTGAACCCCACTTTCTATTTCTTTACTATTTGCAGAATGAGAGACCCAGAATAATTTCTCCGTACTCTCTGAGCGTAAGTAATGGCCCAAATCAACAGCACTTGCACGGTGATGGATAATAATATCATTTGTTCTGTGTTGATAATATTCATAAGTATACCTCGATATTTTTGCTAGTTTCTTATCACTTAAATCTAATGCTGAGAGAACCACAATATTTCCTGCGTGGGAAAGTTTTGAAATCATTAATAGAAAAATTGAAAATAATAGAATCTTATAATTTTTCATTAAACTCTTACCTTTTTATTAACCTAGTAAGATTTTAAATGAAAATCACTCCCATATCGAGTAACAATGGGTAACAAATTAAGCTAGTTTTTAATGGCTGTACTTGTAGTTTCCATATCTTGGCCTACATTAATAGCATCATCTTTTTGAGCTTCATCTGAGTTGATAAATTTATCAGATAGTTTGGAAAAAGAGCAATCAACACTTGTATCATTATAACCTTCTTTTCCAAGAACAATATGAGAAGTTGAATTATAATAATTTAACTCAGTAACGATTTCATCAAAGTTATCTCCAGCATACATCATTTGATTTGCAACTGAGCTCAAATCAACTGAATAGAG
>CAJXHA010000379.1 GCA_913053615.1 uncultured Bacteriovoracaceae bacterium
TTCTAGTTCTTTTGTTTCATAGAAAGCAGAGAGGTCACCCATTGTTGCTTTGTCACCAAAGTTATTAGTTGTATTCTGTGACATTTGCCTTGCTCTTTGTCTTAATTCAGAGTCGAGTGTTTTTGAAGTCTGCTTAATTTTAACTTTTTTCTCATCTTTTAGAGAGTGATGAAATCCTAACCCCTCAGTAAGTGGTTTAATATTATTTGATTGATCAAAAATTTTATCAATATCAATTTCAATGTCATTATTCATATATATGTCCTCTCTAATTATATTTTTACACAAAAAATTCTATGCATCAATTTTTATGACACATACCATGTAAATAACCAAGTAATGCTGGCACCGCTGTCCTAGTGCGCAAAATTCCAGTCGGAAGATTGATTACATCGGCTTGTTTTAAAAGTATTTCTTCTTCATTATCTGTAAAACCAGCTTCGGGCCCAATAAATAATGCAATAGAGCCTTGGATATCTAACAGTTCACCCTTTTGATTTTGTTTGTTAGAAGCTATATAGCAATTTGTAATACCCGAAAGGTCTATGTTTTTAAAATCTATATGCTTAACAAAAGGAAAATGCTTTATATTTGATTGTTCAATAGCATTATTGATTATTGATTCAACTCGAGAAGTATTAATATCGTATTTTTGAGAGTTCTCACAACTCATTAGATAGATTGTCCTTACAGAGAGTTCAACTGCAGATTTTAAACAACTTTCAAGTGCATCTTTTTTCACAAGGCCTAAATACAAATCGATATTATGTTTTGGTTTATCAGCTCTTGTGTTTTCTTTTATTATAGAGACTCTCGTTTCTTTCTTATCTATACTATCAATCTTACCAAGATAGCTAACTCCCTCACCGAGTAAAATTAATAACTCTTGATTTCGTTTAATTCTTAAGACATTTTTTAAATGATGGTGTTTATCATCAGTAATACTGATGATGTCTCCTACATTAAATTTTCCTTCGAAGATTATTGCTCTCACTTTCTTACCATTAGCAATGCACACCAATCGTTTTTACGTAAAATGTCCTTACACTCAAAGTCAGTATACTCTTTTATTATTTCCGTTTCTTGGCCATTTAAAAGACCAGATATGATTAAATATTTTTTTGAAATTCTTTGAATGTCATTGGCCTCTGCAATTAATACATTTAAAAGTATATTGGCGAATACTAAGTCATACTCCTTTAAAAAGTCTTCTCTGTCAGCAGTTAGAAGTAAGTTATGCTCATGCTCTAAGTTATTAATTTCAATATTTACTTTTGTATTATCAAGAGCGAGAGGATCGATATCATAATAGTCTGTGCGATTTTGTTTTTTTAATGCATTTAAATAAATCGCTAAAATCCCAGAGCCACAACCAAAGTCCATACAAGTGTTAACTTCATCTAGGTTGACTTGGTTAACAAGAAACTTTAAACAAAGATAAGTTGTTTCATGACTTCCGGTACCAAATCCCATACCTGGATAAATTTTTACACAGTTTTTATATTGGGCATAGTCACTTTCTTCATACCAAGATGGTATCAGAATTGAGTCACTATTTATTTCAATTGGAGCATAGGACTTTTTCCACTCTTCATTCCAATCTGCCATTTCAATTTTTTCATATGTAAGTTTTGTACCGTTATTGCTAGCAATAAAACCAATAAACTTTTGGCAATCTTCTGCTTCATTAAAATAAAATTTAACATCGCTTTTTTCAGTTAGCTCTTGAAAGTAATCGACTTCGTCAATTACTGAACTAGGAACATCTCCACCAGAATAAGATCTTTCTCCAAGCAAAGAATCTACCTCTGATTCCTCCATAGAGAACTCCTCAATTCCAGCAATATTAAATTGCTTTTGTAGATCAAACTGTGATTTAAGCTCGTTGTATAAGTCTCGTGGAATAATTGCCTGATAATAATGTTTTTGCATACTTATCTATACAAAAGATTATGTGCAGAGTCTAAAATAATAAAAAATCATGTATTTTTTTTAATTTACTATTAAAACACCTTAAAGCTTGTGGTAAATATCTAAAAACACGGGAGTTTATCTTGAAAATAATAGGCATTGCCGGTGGTTCTGGCTCTGGTAAAACCACATTTGCTAATAAAATCATAGATCTAGTAAAAAGCGATAAATTATCGGTCTTACATATGGATTCGTACTATCTCCATGATCAACCCAAGCACCTTGAAACGAAGTCTGAGAGACCTAACTTCGATCATCCGCATTCTTTTGATTGGGACTTATTAAGAAGACACCTAATGCAATTGAAAAACGGACAAAGCATAGAGTCTCCCGTTTATGACTTTAAAACAAACTCTAGAACTGAGGAAGTTGAAGTAGTAAATGCCGAAAGAGTTATACTTTTTGAGGGAATTTTTTCTTTATTCGATAAAGAGATAAGAGAAATGCTCGATATTAAATGTTTTCTTCATGTTGATGCAGATATTCGTTTTACAAGAAGACTTCACAGAGATGTTAATGAGAGAGGTCGCTCACTTGAGTCTGTCATTTCTCAATATTACGAAACTGTTAGACCTATGTA
>CAJXHA010000380.1 GCA_913053615.1 uncultured Bacteriovoracaceae bacterium
CTACTTTCTTTGGTGCGCCTGCTAGGAGTTGAACCCAGAACCTCCTGGTCCGTAGTGAAGCGCTCCGCATTCGCACTTCATTCACAATAGCAAGAAAGATAATCTTTTCAACAGAAAGAAGAGGTTAAGAGCTATGAAAGATTCTCCGTTTGTTCACGAGTCGTCGAGTACCAATAGAGTACCAGAGCTGATTCCATTCGTGCATAGAGTATCCGTAGAGTACCAGAATCTATTCCCAAAATCTGTTCTGGGAATGTCATTTAGAACGCTTCCTCTTTCACTCGTGATACCACAATCAAAAACAAAGAAAGGAAAAAAATGCCACAAATAAAAATGAGTAAAGAAAAAGAAACGAAAGAAATAACGCCGAGAGTAAAACACACCAATGCAATGATTAAGAAGTTGCCAAAGAAGAATCACAGATATTTTGAACGTGACTCAGAGAGTATTGGTTTGAGGATTCATGTTGAATTGAATGGGGCGAAGTCATTCCATTTACAAAGATATGTTCCTAAATATAAATATAGTAAGAGGTCCAAGATAGGTGATTTCCCTGACATGAGTATTACAGAAGCTCGGAAACTTGCTGCTAAAGTTAAAGCTGCAAATGTGCAAGGCAAAGACCCACTACTTACAAAAGCAGCTTTGAAGAAAGAGAAAAAACTAGGTGATGTTGTGGAGGAATTTAAAAAGAAAAAATTAGATATCCGAACCAACAAATCTAGGGATAAAAAAAACATTGATGATGAGCTTGGTCAAATTGGAGCTTATATTGAAGGTGTTAGTAAGCGTGCTGACATCATGAAAGTTTGGAAAAAGTATCCAGATGAAATCAATATAAAGTCTAAAAGATTAAGTGAAATTACTTCAGAAGATATATTTGATTATCATGGGGCAATATCATCAAAGACTACATACTCTGCAAATAGAATGGTCCGATTGGTCCGTAAGTATTTTAACTATGCTATTAGAAAAGGTTATTATAAGGGCAAGAATCCTGCATCAATTCCAAAGAAGGAATTGAATGAAGAGATTAAAGATCATTTGGATTATTACAACACTGCTCACATGAAGAAGATTATTAAAGCATGTGAAAAGTTGAGAAAGAATCCTGCTAAAAGAGTTGGATGCAATGCAATTCTTGCAGCTCTTTATTGTGGTGGTCGTCCGCAATCAGAAGTGTTCAATCTTACCGTTGATCAAATAGATTTGGATAAGAAATTAATCCATTATAAAAAATCTAAAACTGGTCAGTGGTCAAGAACCATTAATAAAACCATGGTGAAGCATTTAGAATATATTCTGGACCTGCGGTCAAAAGCTGACCCAGTTCAGTATTATGGTTCAGATGATCAAAGACATAGACATCTTTTCCCTAATTGTAGATTCGGTCAAATGCGAAGAACCAAAAGAGGTTTGAAGCCGTGTAAGTTAAAACACATTCACGAAGTCAGAAAGTTATGGAAGCAGATTAAAAAAGAAGCAGGTGTTGAAGATAGAGATTTGAAAAGCTTGCGTCATACATTTGCAGTTTTCTGTGTGAGTTGTGGTGTAAGTTTAAGAGCTATTCAAAAATATCTTGGACATACTTCTATAAAAACAACTGAAATTTATGCTGCTGCTGATCCTAAATTTTTAGAAGCAGAAGCGGATAAAGTATCAGAAGGATTTGCTGCATAATTAATTCCTGATCCATGGACAAATGTATGTTATTATTTGTGCATGGGAACGGAAGTTGAGAAGCTGCATAAACTTGCAAAGAAACTTGGTTACAGAATACCTAAAAAGAAAAAACCAAAAAGAATTTCAGATATTAATTTATTAGTTAATGGCGCAATCGCTGGTGTTGCTGCCAAAATGTTCCAGAATAAAGTTAAAGGATTAACACTCAGAAAAATAATACTAAAAACAATGCATGATAAATTTTTTAATGATTGTTTAGATGAATGTTTTAAAGGACCAAAGAGAGCAAAGTTTGATGATGATGCACAGAAGGAATACAACACCGACAAGGAATACTTTATCATAGATATAAAAACGAAGGGTGACTTTAAAAGATTTAAATTATTAGAGCGTGCAGTTAAATTTGATCTGAATGCATTTAGAGCAATGCTTGACCCAGATTACCGACCTGCTGGTGACAAAGTTATAATTAAGAAAAGAAAATATACAAAATCCTAATTCCCAAAATTAATTTTCGGGAATCACAACTTCTTTTTTTTCATCCTTTTTCATGAGATACGATTCTCATGACAAAGTTATTTTATAATCCAAAAGAAACGGCGGAGAGATTAAGTATTACTACAAGAACTCTTGCCAACAAAAGAGCAGCAGGAAGTGGACCGCCATTTTTTAAAATGGACGGAGTAATCCGATATCCAATAAATAAATTAGAAACATTCATAGATAAGCACATTCACCACAACGCAAGGATAGCCAATGGAAAAGATTAATTGTTCTGAAAAAGAAATAGCTCATAAATTTGCAATGCCATTACGAACTTTAAAGAGATTA
>CAJXHA010000381.1 GCA_913053615.1 uncultured Bacteriovoracaceae bacterium
TATTTTTTCTGATTAAATTTCCGTTTTGGTAGACTTTTCCGTTTTTTATTAAGAGGGGCATTTTGAGTTAACCTTTCAATTTATAACGGTAGCCTGTTCCGATTTTTTCTCTTATTAATATTCCTTCTTTAATAAGATTACTTAATTGCTTTTGTATATTTTGAACCCCTATATTTAGTTCAAAAGCTATCTTTTTTGAAGTATTTAAATTGTTTCCAATAGCTTTAAGTATATTTTCTTTTGTTTCTCCTATTCTTCCATGCACTCCTAAATTTCTCAATGAAAATATATGCAAAAATGCTTTATCTTTATTTATATCGGCACAAGGTCCTGAAAGACTGTAGATTTCTTTAGGTCCATTTGAATTAAGATAAAATAAATAGGTAGGTTTATGTTTTGGTCTCGACTTTTCTGAAATCATATTTTGAGTTGTCCATTCCCATCTTTCACATAATCCAAAAATAAATTTCACAAATTCATAAGAATTCATTTCTAAATAAAGTTGCCTTTCCATTATTCCTCCCATCTCAAGTTCAGAAATTATCAGCATTAAATCGGATGCTAATTGTTTATTTGTAGAGCATTCATCATATAAAGAATAATTTGGTACAGTTTCTACTTCAGAAAGGAACTCATTTATGAAGATTTTTCCTTTTTTAGTCAAAGAATTAATTATTTTCTGTTTACCAATTTTATTTCTCTTTATTAAACTGAGTTTCTGTAATAGATCTAAATGATGTTTAAAAACATTCCCAGAGACAAAGTTAATTCTTCTAGCCAACTCATTCGTTGTTAAAGGATTATTGTTTAATTCTTTTAAAATTTTAATTCTGTTTTTATTTACTGGACTTGAATTAGTATATGTCAAATTTGTTAATCTTTTTCTTAAGTAAAAATCCATATCATTTTCAGGCAGTTTCTTTACTACTTTAATTAATGTATAAAGTGACTGGGCAGTACAACCGAATGTATAAATCCCATTTTTTACATGTATGCCCTTATTATTTTTAGATATTAACCCATATTTCTTAAATAGTTCGTACCAAACTTCTGCTAAGCCTTTTGATTTAATTCTTAGTTCAGAAGTTCTTGATAAATTTTTAACTCTTCTCATTTCAGTTATGTACAAAACTCCAAAACCTAAGAAAAATAATTTTCTATTGTTGTACATTCTGTCATAAACTGATTTTATTTTTTTCATATTTCTCTCTAGATTGTGAAAAAAGTAAAATATGTTTTGTATGAATTCAATGTAGGTTTTTTAACCCTTCCATGAATGATACTCTTCTAAGGTAACTTTCCTTCCTGTTTTGAGTCTTGCGTACTTTCCGAATTCGCTTAACTTATTTAATTGTTGAGAGTTAAAAATTGGACCATCAATGCATACAAGCTTGTCGTTTATCATACAGGCTCCACATATTCCGTACGAACATTTCATAATTCTTTCCAGACTAGCCTCACATTCAACATTGTGTTTATTGCACAGTTCAAGAACTTTCTTCATCATTATTTCAGGGCCGCAGGTATAAACAATTTTTATATTATTATTTTTCAACGATTCCTTAAGAGCATCTGTTGTAAAACCTTTCTTACCATAGCTACCATTGTCTGTCACGGCTATAAGATTTTTACCTTTGTATCTTTTAAGATAAATTAAATGCTCTTTGTCTCTTGCGCCATTTATTATAACAGGATTCTTAAGTTTATCAATCAATGTAGAGACAGAAGCCATTCCCACTCCCCCCCCAACAACACATGCGTCTCTCTTAATAGAAAAGCTGTTGCCATAAGGTCCTCTTATTCCTAATTTGTCTCCTTTCTTCAACTTATCAAGAGTATTAGTAAATTTCCCGACAGCTTGCGATGTAAAAGCAAACTCATCCTTATTGGTATAAGAGACAGCCATTGGCTTCTCATCAACATTTGGCAGCCAGACCATAATAAACTGTCCTGGCTTGCAATCCAATTTATGCTTAAAGAAAAAAGATTTATTTCCTTTACTTTCCTGAACAATCTTACTTATTTCCATTAACTTTGGAATTTCAGTTCTTTCTTGACATTCCATTTTACTTATGAGCGCAACCTCTTATCTCATCCAAACTCTTAACTTTATTCTTCTTCATCCATTGTTCCATTTCACTACATACTTTCTTAAAAACGTCCACGCCTCTGTAAAAAACTCCGGTTCCTATTCCAACAGCAGTTGCCCCAGCCATTATCATCTCTATAGCATCTTTTCCATAAGTTACTCCGCCGGTTCCGATTATAGGTATTTTCACTTCTTCAAATATTTCATAAACGCACCTAACAGCAATTGGTTTCAGAGCAGGTCCAGAAATTCCTCCAATTTTATTAGCAAGTACAGGCTTCCTAGAATCGACATCAATCACCATTCCGCTTGCAGTATTAATTGCGGTTATAGAATCTGCACCTGCCTTTTCAGCAGCATGGGCTATCTCTTTTATATCATGAACATTAGGACTTAGCTTTACGCTCACAGGAATCTTG
>CAJXHA010000382.1 GCA_913053615.1 uncultured Bacteriovoracaceae bacterium
TTTAAAGAATTGCGTCCGTAGCTCAGCTGGATAGAGTGTCGGCCTCCGAAGCCGACTGTCGGGTGTTCGAATCACCTCGGACGCGCCAATTTATTTAGTCATACCTCATGAGGAGTGTAAATGAATCGTTTATCTTATAAAAGAATAGGAGTTGGGTACCCACTGGTCTTAATTCATGGATACCTAGGAGGACAATCCATGTGGAAATTTCAAGAAGAATTAATGAATTATTATGATTTAATAATGCCATCTTTAGCAGGATATGGAGAGAGTTCACATTTAATCTCTCCATCAACAATAATAGAAAATGCAAATCAAGTATTTGATCTATTAAATTATTTAGGAATAGAAAAGTTTAATTTGCTTGGTCATTCGATGGGCGGCATGGTAGTTCAAGAAATGACCGCTCTATACCCAGGACGCATAAATAAGTTAATTTGTTTTGGTACTGGCTCTATTGGAGTTTTACCAAATAGATTTGAAACTATTGAAGAGTCTAGAGCAAGCATTAAGTCACTTGGTTTAGAACAAGTTAGAAGAAAAATAGCAAAAACATGGTTTGTTGATTATTTAGAGGGTGAAGGATATAAACTGTGCCTTGAAGAGGGGAAAAAAGCTACAACACAAGCTGCACTTGCTAGCCTTGATGCTTGGGAGGGTTGGGATGGTAAAGCAAAGCTAAAACATATTAAATGCCCAACACTTATTATTTGGTCAACTAAGGATCGTTCCTATGATTGGGCTCAGCAAGAAATTTTAAGAAATGGAATAGCAGATTCTCGAATTAAGATAATTGAAAACTGCGCCCATAATTCGCACATGGAAGAACCATTATTATTTAATAAGTTAATTAAGGATTTTCTACTTTAATAGTAAGATTAAATATCTAACCTCAACTTTTATCAGAATTGAGATTGTGTCAGCAGACTAAACCGGTTTGACAAACATACCAACATCAGAGAGTTCAGTTTCAGTGCGTTTGATATAGTCCAGAATTCTCTTCTCGCCTTTGGAGATCAACTTGGAAACTAGCATTTCAGAAAAAGCAACAAAGGGTATAAAGCTTGGTAATAATGTTTGTGAGTGGTTGCCAAGTGAAATCAATTGAGTCGCATCTGGTACGATATTTGCGATAATTTCATTCGTTAAAACAAGTATTTTTGGTTGTCTTTTAACAATTTGATTAATTGCAAATTTACTTGACTGAGATAATGGAGAAATTCCAAATACAAACACTAAATCGTTGTTATCCATACGATTAATTTCGCTTAATAGCATACCTTCTTGATCACGAATCAAATTCACATTAGGCAACATCATGTGAAGCAAATAATGTAAGTAGAAGGCAAGAGAGAAACTACCTCTCATTCCCAAAATATAGATATTTTTCGAGCTTAGGATGTGGTCTAGTAATGGATCTATTTTGTCGTACACTTCGTCATTAAGAACACAATCCATAGTTTGCAACGCAAATTTTTCAAAAGACTGAAAAGATTTATCGGTTTTTTGTTGCTGAATCCTTTGAGCTTTTAGAGTGAAGTGGGAGACAGACTTTTTAGCGTCTTCAATGTAAATATTCTTAAACTCATCATAGCGTTGAAAACCAAGTAGTTTAACCAAGCGCACCAAAGTTGATGGGCTGATTAGTGCCTTTTTTGAAATCTTACGAATAGAATATAGTGGAATTTCAAATGTATTACTAATTAAATATTTGGCAGCTTTTTGCACTTCTTTAGGATAAGTATTAAAATCTAAAGTTAAACGCTCTTTTATCTGCTCAGTACTCAAATTACTTGATGTCATTTTCTTAATTCCTCACATTAACTTTGCTTTTCTACAGCTCACTCTAATTATTTTTTTTTGAAATAGTTACATACTTAAATATATATTTTATGCATTCAATTTATTTTTGTTTTATTCTTTAGATAAGTAGTAACATTGATGATATACTACATTTGTACTTTATTTTATTTAAATGAAACAATTGTACAAAAAATAACTATAAGGAGTAGAAAAAATGAAAATATTAAGTAAGACTTTCATAGCAGGATTAATTGCATTGACTATGTCAATGTCTAGCTATGCAGAAAAAGTTAATATCGGTGATCCAGGTTGGACAGGAGCAACTGCAATTGCTAACTTGCTGTCTGCAGTTATTACTGACAAAATGGGTGGCGAAGTGGAGCTTGTTCCTGGAAACAATACAGCTATATATGGAGCTATTGATAGAAGTAAAGGTGAAATTGAAGTTCACCCTGATATCTGGTTACCTAACCAACAGGCCTACACTAATGACCTAGTTCCTAAGGGAACACTTAGGTTAAGTTCTCTAAGTTACGAAGGGAACCAAGGTTACTGTGTCTCTCAAGATTTTGCAAAAGAGATGAATATAACTTCAATTTTTGATCTTGGTAGACCTGAAGTTGTTGCAGCCATGGATAGTGATGGCAACGGTAAAGGCGAGTTTTGGATTGGTGCTGATGGATGGGCGTCTGCAAATGTAAA
>CAJXHA010000383.1 GCA_913053615.1 uncultured Bacteriovoracaceae bacterium
TTGTTAGTGGAGAAGGTCGAACTGATCTTTTTAAATATATTGAAAGCTTAAAGGGAAAAGGTTTTGATATTTCTTGGAACTTTGAAAAATTTCTCTTTGATAAGAATGGAAAATTAGTTGAGTCTTTTAAGTCTAGTACTAAGCCAATGTCAGATGAATTAACCAGTAAAATTGAGAGTATTTTATGAGTAAAGGTTTTTCTATTCAGTTTGTCGCAAAGATTACGGGGATAAATGCTCATACTATTCGTGCGTGGGAGAAGCGCTATCAAGCTGTTGTTCCTACCCGTTCTGATACTGGTAAGAGGCTTTATAACCAAGATAATGTTGAAAGATTAAAAAAGCTTAATGAGTTAGTGAAGCTTGGGAATTCGATTTCAGATATCGCTAAACTTGATGATCAAAATCTAGGTGAAATGTATAAAAAGTATGTTGGAGAGACAGGTTCAAAGAATGAAACTTCCGTTGTTAAAAAACCTGAGATTGATATTAATACAACTCTTCAGCATTTAGTAATAGCATTACGTAGTTATAAACTAGATATTATTTCTCATGAGCTTGAGAAAGTTAAACAGGCCCTGGGTCCTAGAGAGTTTGCTCTTAATTTACTCTCTCCACTTTTATCGGAAGTTGGTGAACTTGTTGATAATGGAATAATTAATATTGCACAAGAGCATTCGTTATCAGCAATTTTAAAATTTCACATTGGTCATATGCTTTATAAGCATCTTGAATCAAAAAATAAAATGGATGTGAGTATTGGTATTTCCACACCTGCCGGGGAGCTACATGAGTTTGGAATTATGATCGCAGCCTTATTGTGTAGCTATTATAATATAAATTTTTATTATCTAGGGCCTAATATGCCAGCTGAATCTCTAGCTGAATCATGTAATCAGATTGGAGTTAAGCATTTGATTTTGGGTGTAAGTAGGGTTTATCATACGGATCCAAGTCGTGATTTAGATAAGTATGTAAGTGTCCTTAGTGAAAATCTTAATGATGATGTAAGTTTAATGATTGGTGGGTTAAGCAAAGGGTCAAATTTCTTGGATCAATCCAATATTGAGTTAGTTCCAACACTTAGCATGCTAGATCAAAAATTATCTCAATTAATTAATTAAAATTCGTTGATGCGCACTGCACAGAACTGCGTTTTTTTTCCTAACAATCCCGCAATTAATGCGATATTACCTAGACATTTAAGGCCAAAATAAGAGAGAATCAAGGCATCAAGTGCATGGCGATAAAGAGCAAGAAGCTATCTTCAAAGTGCTGAACTTGATACCACACACAAAGAAAAATTTTAGAGAGGGACATAGGTTTATGAAACTTATCCGTTTACATTTACAAGGCTTCAAGTCTTTCAAAGATAGAACTACCATCAATTTTGACGAAGGAATTACTGGGATCGTTGGACCTAACGGTTGTGGTAAATCAAATATCGTTGATGCCCTATTCTGGGTAATGGGTGAACAATCGGCAAAACACTTACGTGGAAATAAAATGAAGGACTTAATTTTTGCAGGTTCATCAAAATATTCTCCAGCAGGGTTTGCTGAGGTAACTCTAGTTCTTCAAAACGATACGGGAAAGCATATCCATATCGGTGGCCAAGTTTGTAAACCAGCTGAAATCGCTCTAACTCGTAAGCTTTATAAAAACGGTGATACGGAGTATAGAATTAATAATCTTCCAGCAAGACTAAAAGATATTCATGAGGTTTTCATGGATACTGGTGCTGGTGCGAAGTCATATTCAATTATTGCTCAAGGTGAAATCAATCGTCTCGTTCAAGCTAAGCCACAAGAACGTCGTACGATGATTGAAGAAGTTGCTGGTATCACTAAGTTTAAAATGCGCAAGCGTGAGTCTTTAAAGAAAATTGAATATACACAAGCAAACTTAAACCGTTTAAATGATTTACAAGCTGAAATTTATAAGAATTTAAAAGCCCTTGAGAAACAAGCTGAGAAAGCTGAGAAGGCAAGACGTTTAAAAGATCGTGTAAAACACCATCAATTAATTGTTGATTCACATAAGGAATTTGACTTTCTTACTGATTATGTAAATGCGAAGAGAAAGCTTGAGAACAATGTTGAAACTTTAGAGAAATCAATTCTGACTAAAGATAATCTTGAATTAACTCTTGAAGACGAAAGAATCAAAAAAACTGATTTAATGGAAAAAATTGATGGTCTTCAAGCTGAATATAATGAAATGGCAAAAGAACTTGCTGCCAGTGAAGAAAGATTAAAGCACTTAATCGATGCGAAAGCTTCTAAAGAAGATCGTATTGAAGAAAGACATAGAGAGAATGAAGATCTTGATAATGATATTGAAGTTAGAACAGAGAAGCTCAATGAACTTAAAGAAAAACTAAGTGAGCTTGAGTCAGCAAATTATGCTGAGATGGACTTCAGTGAAAAAGAAGAGAAGGTTGAAACTCTTAAAGAAGAAATGTTAGCCAAAGAAGAAGAAATCTCTGATATGACTAATATGCTTG
>CAJXHA010000384.1 GCA_913053615.1 uncultured Bacteriovoracaceae bacterium
TTTCTGTGATTACTGAAGCAGATGCTTTTGACCCTAAATAAAGACTGACCTCACCTACCACAGTACCATCACCCATTGATTTAAGACGAATGTCTTTACCTTTTTCGGTTTCAAGTTGAACTGTGATACGCCCCGATTCAATAAAATAAATACCGTTGGGATCTTTACCTTGTTCTATAATTAGGGTTCCTGGTTTAACATCCATCGTTTTAAAATATATTGCAATATCAACGAACCTAATTTTAAATGATTCACTAGCTTTAATTGATTCCACAGTAGTGGCCTCTTCTTGGTCAATAATTTGTTCTTCGCACCATTCCAACCCATGATCTAAATCAGAAAATTCTATAAATAAACCAGAATCATCAGGGAGTAATCCTTCAACAGCCAACTGTCGGGCCATGAATTTTTTAATATCGCAGAAAAGAACCTTAAATTCTTTGTTTTCTGCCATAATATGGAGTTTGTTAAAGCTATTGATTGTAGAAGAATCCAATCCTGTAACCTGTCGGAAATCAAAGATTAGATATGTTAATTTTTCTTCTGTGTCAAGTGCAAGGCGATCTGTAACTCTCTCTAATAATCTGTGAGCTGTACCAAAAAAAATAAACCCTTGTAGAGGCAAGATAAAAATTTGATTTCCCCTTTGTTCTACGACAGAATTTAATTTTTCTGATCTTTCTACATTGCTATGAAGAGTCTGTCCTGAAAGTTCATGCTTGATAACCTCTACTTTAGAATAATTAATTACAAACAGGGCGATGGACATTAATAATCCAACGGCGATACCCTCTAAAAATCCAATTGTACCTATGACAATCAGAATAATGACAATAACACCATAATCCATTTTGGAAATTCTACCCCATGTATCATATAGCCACTGTTCGAGAAAGGAAATACCTAAGTTAAGTAGTAGTCCACCTAGAATCACTTTTGGGAAAACAGATAATAAATCAGCTCCAAACAGAAGCGTAATACCACAAAGTATGGCCACAGTAATGCTACTGATATTTGTTTTCGCACCTATTGAATGAGCCATAGTAGTCTCACTTAGCGTAAGGTAGCCCGGCGATCCACCTCCGATACCAACAAGTATATTACTTAAGCCTGTGAGTTTTAGCTCACGATCAAGGTTAAAATCTTTTTTTACTGTTAGTTCCAATCCACTATAATTAAATAAAACAGAAATAGCGCTTAACACCATCATAGTTGCTATAGTGGGTAGATGAGCAAAATAAATATTCCATTGGAAAGAAGATAAATGAGCATGGAGTGAACCAGGGAAAAGTCCGCCCTTTGGAAATGGCCCCAGTAAATACCCAAGATTTTCGAGAGTACTAAATGAATAGCCTAAAAAATACATTACAAGATAAAAAATAATGATACCACCTAATAATATTGCCAAATATAAAAGATAGTGAGAAAAGAAACGCCCAGCAAGTAGCATGCCAACTCCAAAAACAAATCCAGGGAGCCATTTTATTAATAACGGCTGGTTAAAAAATGTTAGGGCTGACTCTAATGTCAAATCCTGGTCTGTCATCATACTGAAAGAAAATTTTACAATCAACCAACCAGTACCAGCTAGAAAACCCCCTACCACAGGGTAAGGTATAAAGCGGACTAACTTACCGAGTTTAAACTGACCAAGAATATAAAAAAAGATACCCACTAATACTGATGTCATGCCAATAGCCATAAACATAAAGGAAAAAAGCTCGCTTCCTGACCAGTGTGCACCATCACTTGCTATAAGCGTTAATGCCATTAAGGCTAAGATAGCAATGGGGATATCTTGAGGTGCGCTAAGAATAATTGGGAATTTGGAAGTAAAAGCTGAAAACAGTGCAAATATTAGCGATCCTACCAGAAGAATACCAATACCCTGTGGAAGGAATTCCGCTAAGGGGCCCGTAAACACCAGTGCTGCAAGAGCCATGGCAGATACAATAATAATAATACCATTAACCGTACCAGCGATAATGTCTGGAATAACACTGGAAAATTTAGATTTAGACACCATGAATCATTTTATGCTTGCCCCCCAAATGATGAAAAATCTGCAATATCAATTCCAAAGGAACGAATTGCCGCCGACCACATTTGCCTTTCTGGCATATTGAATACAAAATCTGGTGTAGTTTCTTGGACCAGCCAATCTCCATTTTCAATTTCACGTTCCAATTGTCCCGCCTTCCATCCAGCATGACCAAGTAATAGGCGACATAATTCAGGCCCTCTTTGGGCTGAAATATCTTCTAGCGTTTTTTTATGACTAGAGATAAAAAAATCATTTGAAATCTTAATGGAATCGTTTGACTTATAGTTACCACTGTGGAGTACAATTCCCCTTTCTACCATTACAGGCCCGCCAAAATAAATTTGATCTACAGCATTGAATATTTCACCTTTTTCATCATAAAAATTCTCAAAAATTTTATTCAAAGTGGGATCTTTGAATGGTTTATTTATAATTAGTCCCATCGCCCCCTTTTTATTGAG
>CAJXHA010000385.1 GCA_913053615.1 uncultured Bacteriovoracaceae bacterium
CATGAACGAAGCAGAGACAAGAGCAGAATTAATTGACCCTAAGATAAAAGAAGCTGGTTGGGGTGATGTAGAAGGTAGTTTTGTCAGAAGAGAATTTAAAATTACTAATGGTGAAATAAAAGCTGGAGGAATAAGAGCAGGTTCTCTTAAAGCTGACTATGTTCTTATTCATAAGAACAGAAAACTAGCTGCAATTGAAGCTAAAAGTGACGAATTAGATGTTAGCGAAGGAGTTGCTCAAGCAAAAAACTATGCTCAAAAACTAAAATTATTAACTACATTTTCTTGTAATGGAAAATTAATATATCAAATCAACTATAAAATTAATGACAACAATGAAATGTTTATTGAGTCTGAAAAAGAAGTTTTAAAATTTCCAAGTCCAGAGGAATTGTGGAATAAAACTTTTAAAGACAAAAATGAATGGTCGGATAAATTTGATTCTATTCCATTTAATATATTTAAAAAAGACAGAGAACCTCGTTATTATATAGAATTAGCTATTAACAAAGCTTTGGAGGCTATTGCTTATAAAAAAAACAGAATACTTTTAACACTTGCAACAGGTACTGGTAAAACTGTTATAGCTTTCCATATTGCATGGAAATTATTTCATTCACGTTGGAATATTCAGAAAGATGGAAAAAGATTACCCCGTATTTTATTTTTGGCTGACAGAAATATATTGGCTAACCAAGCTTTTAATTCATTTGGTGCATTTGAAGAAAATGCTTTAGCTCGAATTAAACCAAATGAAATTTTTGCAAAAGGCTCGGTTCCGACAAATGCTTCAATTTTTTTTACTATCTTTCAAACTTTTATGTCAGGTCCTAAAGATGAGCCTTACTTTGGGCAGTATCCAAAAGACTTTTTTGACTTGGTAATTATAGATGAATGTCATAGAGGTGGAGCAAATGATGAGGGTAATTGGAGAAAAATTCTCGAATATTTCGATAGCGCTGTTCATATAGGTTTAACCGCCACACCTAAAAGAGAGATTAACGCAGATACTTATAAATATTTTGGTGAACCCGTTTATACGTATTCATTAAAAGATGGAATACAGGACGGATTTCTTACTCCTTTTAAAGTAAACCGTATTCAAACTACAATGGATGAATATGTATATACAAGTGAAGATGAGATTCTTGAAGGAGAAATAGAGAAAGGAAAAGTTTATAAAGAAAGTGACTTTAATCGATTGATAGAAATTAAAGCTCGTGAAAAAGTCCGTGTTCAATTGATGCTTGATAGTATTAATCCAAAAGAAAAAACATTAGTATTTTGTGCAAGCCAAGCTCATGCAGCCCTAGTAAGAAATTTGATTAATCAATGCGCTGTCAGTCCTCCGGCTGATTATTGTGTAAGAGTAACTGCTGAAGATGGCAATTTAGGAGACACTTACTTAAGACAGTTTCAAGATAATGAAAAAACTGTACCCACAATATTAACTACTAGTCAAAAACTAAGTACAGGTGTTGATGCATTGAATATTAGAAATATTGTTCTACTTAGACCAGTTAATTCAATGATTGAGTTTAAACAAATCATTGGACGAGGAACTCGTATATTTGATGGTAAATCTTATTTTACAATTGTTGATTTTGTGGGAGCCTATCATTTGTTTTCTGACCCTGAATGGGATGGAGAACCGGTAGAAAAAATTGGTGGAACAAGAAAAGGAGGAGAAAAACCAGTACCTCCTGGACCAAAAGAGCCTCCCGAACCTCCCGTTCCTCCAAGACAAAAAATTAAGGTTAAACTTAGCGACGGTAAAGAAAGAGAAATTAAATCTATGTCCACAACTTTATTTTATTTTGAAGGACAACCCATATCAGCCGAAGAATTTATAAAGAAACTTTTTGATACTATTAAGCTACCAAACTTTTTTAAAAATGAAGAAGAGTTAAGAAAACTTTGGTCATCTCCTATAACTCGTAATGAATTATTAAAAAAACTAGGAGATAATGGTTTTAGCAAACCTGATTTAAAATCATTACAGACCTTAATTGAAGCTGAAAACAGTGATTTGTTTGATGTGCTTCAATATATTGCTTATAGCAAAAAACCTATTTCAAGAGCAACGAGAGCATCGAATGCTGAAAAAAATATTTATAATAACTTATCTGATAAACAAATAGAGTTTATTGATTTTGTATTAAGCAAATACGTTGAAGGAGGAGTTGAAGAACTAGATATTAATAGATTGAGTGACTTAATAACTCTTAAATACAAAGCTATTTATGATGGAGAAAAAGCTTTAGGTAATGTTGAGGGAATAAAAAATATGTTTATTGATTTCCAAAAACATCTCTACACTGGTAAAGAAGCAACTGCTGCTTAAGCTGAATCCTATAAATACAGAAATGTTCTCTTAGTTGAACTCAATGTCTAGGTTCATGCTTTTTAGTACCAAAGACCTTCTCTAAACGGAATATTCATAGTCCTTAGAAATGCTTTTAATTCGTCTTTTCCATT
>CAJXHA010000386.1 GCA_913053615.1 uncultured Bacteriovoracaceae bacterium
GCTCTTCAATACATCCTTTTTAAATGGTTTAAA
Source organism: uncultured Bacteriovoracaceae bacterium (assembly GCA_913053615.1). Classification (GTDB taxonomy): domain Bacteria; phylum Bdellovibrionota; class Bacteriovoracia; order Bacteriovoracales; family Bacteriovoracaceae; genus UBA845. The sequence goes on from CAJXHA010000386.1 coordinate 34, forward strand.
GCTGCAGTTTATATTGCAGCTGGAATTAATTTAAATATCTTTCCTGTTGGATCACTTTTTAAGCGTTGTGGAGCATTTTTTATTAGAAGAAAGTTTGATGATGAAGTTTATAAGATTGCCTTTCAAGGCTATATTTATCACCTTTTAAAATCAGATAAAATGGTTGAGTTTTTCTTTGAAGGGGGACGAACGAGAACAGGAAAATTACTGCCTCCTAAATTCGGTCTTTTTTCAATGCTCTTAGATGCTCACACAAAATTTGGTGAAAATAAAAAGCCCCTTATGTTTATACCTGTTTCTATCGCTCATGAGATGATTCCCGAAGAAAGAGCTCATGCTAAAGAACTAAGTGGTGCAAAAAAAGAAAAAGAAAAAACGACTCAACTTTTAAAGCTCTTTAAACTTGCTAATAAAAAGCTTGGAACAGTTCATGTTGGTTTTAGTAATGGAATTATCGTTGATGAAGTCAAAGGGGATTTAAAAACAGCAACACAAGAGCTTGCATTTGATTGCTTTAGAGCTGTAGGGCGCAGAATGCCTATTACTCCCTCATCATTATTGGCAATGGTTATGTTAGATGATCCCGCAGGAGCACTCACTTGGAGACAAATTGAAGATCGCTCTCTTGCAATTGTTGAGTACTGTAAGTTTATGGGAATACCTATAACAAAGTCTCTTAGTTCAGATAAGATTTCGGCTTCTTTGAAAGTGGCCATGGACATGTTTATAAATAATAAAAAAGCAGAACTCATCAAAAGAGAAAAGCTGAATCAAGTTTTCTATACTATTAATGATGAGAGTCGAATCCACCTCTTATATAATAAGAATATGATTCTTCATCACTTCATTGTTCCTGGTATTATGAATGCAACTCTCTTTAATATCTTTAATGGAAAGATTAAAGATGCTAGTGAACTCACTCGTTTTCTGATGACTAAGAGAAATGAATTAAAGCATGAGTTCTATCTCCCTAAGGTTAGAGAGATGATTAATGAAGCACTAAGAGTTATTGAATATGCTATAGGTGAGAAGTTAGAAAATCTTGCAGATGCCTTAGAGTTTACTAATGAAAGACTTTATCAAATTGCAAGTTCAATAAGTAAGTTCTCAACTGGTTTTAGTTATCTGTATGAAGCCTATTATATAAGTAGTATTAGTTTAAAATTCTTAGGGGATAAAACTTTTAAAGAGGATAAATTTCTCTCTGTTTCAAAGGAGCTGTTTGAAATGGAAAGAGAGCATGGGAAAGTGGTTAAGTATCCTGAGAGTTTTAATATTCCTATAATGAGAAATACATTAAAGTACTATCTTCACTTAGACTTAATTGAGAAAGCAGAAGATGGAACCTATAAAATCCTAAACTCTAAAAAGATATATGAACTTTCAGAAAAATTTGCTACAGATGTGAATGACCAAGTTGCACTCAATTTAAAGTTTGTTCGTTAATGATTAAAAAAGAAGTACTTAATTCCAGATACCTTATGTATGCACTTAAAAGTGATGAGACCAACTTTATGCATGGCCTCACACTTGTTGATGAATTGATTGATCAGGCCCAAAGTCTTGAGCGGATGAATTATGATATTTATCTGCGAGCAGAGCTTAATGATGAGTCACAATTAGAGTTATCAATAGGAAGAATGGTGGGGGGCCGCCAAGTAAAAGGCTTTGATCAAATTTTCATGTTTGATGAGGGTTCTGGAGAGGTTTTTGAAACCACTCATCAGTTAAAAAGCGATGATCCAGTCAAGTTTGTGGAGAGCGTAAAAGAGATATTAAGTAAAAACCAATTGAAAAAGATAAATATCAGAGTGCCATTAGGAAATTTTAAGGAAATTACACTAATATCTAGGGAAATGAGCTCTTTAAATTGACCCTAAGTCATGGTAATTTTATATTTTATGTTTTATAACTAATTGGATAAAAATGAGTAAACGAGCTTAGGAGGTAAGTTATAAGCCGTCAAAATACTGGAAATACACATAGGAAGAATTCTGGACCAAGAATTAACGATCAAATTAAATCTTCTGAAGTAAGACTAATAGGGGATAAAGGTGATCAGTATGGAGTTGTGAGTATCTCACGTGCCATGCAAATAGCTGATGAACAAGGTCTAGATCTTATTGAAGTTTCACCTAGTGCCAAGCCTCCTGTCGTTAAACTAATAGATTATGGTAAATTCAAGTACCAACAACAAAAGAAGCTTTCAGAAGCCAAGAAAAAACAAGTTACAATTACTGTAAAAGAAGTGAAGTTTAGACCAGCAATTGATGTTCATGATCTAAATGTGAAGCTTAAAAATGTATTTAAATTTTTGGGACAGGGCGACAAAGTGAAGATGCTAATGCAATTTCGCGGTCGTGAAATGGCCCATAAAGATATTGGATTGGATAAATTTAAAGAAATTATCAATCAAGTTGTTGAAGAAGCAGATGCAGT
>CAJXHA010000387.1 GCA_913053615.1 uncultured Bacteriovoracaceae bacterium
ACCAGTTTATGGTTTTTTGAAGTCCTGTTTCAAGATTTACTTCAGGTGTCCATCCGAGAATTTCTTTTGCTTTTCTTATATCCGGAGATCTTCTTTTTGGGTCGTCTGTGGGTAGTGGTTTGTAGGTTATTTTGGAATTGCTGTTAGTTAGTTTTTTGATTATTTTACCGAGTTCAATTATTGTTGTTTCTTTTGTGTTTCCTATATTGATGGTTTCGTTTATTGCTTTTTTTGTGGTGGCTGCTTTGATTATACCTTTGATTGTGTCGGTTATATAGGCGAATGATCTTGTTTGTTTTCCATCTCCGTAGACTGTTATGTCTTGGTTGTTTAGGGCTTGGTTTATGAATCTGGAGACTGCGCGGCCGTATGTTCCTTTGGCTCTAAGTCTCGGACCGTAAGTGTTGTGTATTCTAAGAATTACTGTTTTAATGCCATATTGTCTTTGATAGGCTGCAATTAGGGCTTCACCATAGCGTTTACCTTCATCATAACATGATCTGACTCCGATAGGGTTTACATTTCCCCAGTATGTTTCGGGAGTAGGTATTATTTGAGGGTCACCATAAACTTCTGAAGTTGATGTTGCGATTATCTTTGAATCAAATTTTCTTGCTGCCTCCAACATTATTTCTGTACCTTTAGAGCAAGTAAGAAGTGTTTCAACAGGGTTTTGTTGATAGTCATCTGGTGATGGTCTACTTGCCAGGTGAAAAATAGTGTTGTATTCTTCAAGATCAGAAAGGATTACTTCTGTGATATCTTTTTTTATCAGTTTAAAGTTTGATTTTTTATTTATGTGGTTTATATTTTCAAGTAATCCAGTTGAGAAGTTATCTATGATGGTTACTTCTGCTTTTGCTAATATGAGTAAGTCGGTTATCCAGCTTCCAAGAAAACCTGCAGCTCCAGTCACTAAAATTTTTGTTGCTTCGAATTCAGGTTTAGAGTATTCTTTTTGAAGAACCTGTAAATCTTCCATTATGTTATTGATCAATGTCTTTAGTCCTTTCCTGTAGATGATTATGGGGAATTAATATGATTTTAAATGTAACATATAATTTCAGACTACTTATGGTTACGGTAAGGAAATCATAACACATAAGTGCTGATTACTCAAGATTAGGGTAATGGTCTCTAAGTTAGACACTGTTTCAGTCATTATGCCAGCTTTTAATGTTGAATCAGTAATTGAGAAATCAATAAAGGAAACTAGCCAAAGTTTAGGAGATCTAGATATCACATATGAGATAATAGTAGTTGATGATGGTAGTAAAGACGCTACTCGAAAAGTAATAAATTCTGTGAATAATAAAAAAATCCGAATTTTGAGTTATGATCAGAATCGAGGTAAGGGTTTTGCGTTAACTATGGGAGCAATAAATTCATTAAGTAAATATGTAATTTTTTTAGATGGAGATAATGAAATAAATACTGACCTAATTTCTAAATATTTAAGCGGCTTAAAACACGCGGATATTGTTGTTGGCTCAAAAATGCACCCTGAGTCAGTTATCGTTACACCAGTTATGAGGAAGTTTTTAAGTTTAGGGTTTAATGTATTAGTTCGTTTGATGACTGGAATCAATCATCCAGATACACAAGTTGGTTTCAAAGCATTTAGACGGGAGGCTCTTGTAGATATTATGAAACTTGTTTCAGTTAGAAATTATGCATTTGATGTGGAGCTTCTAACTATTGCAAATTTATTAAAAATGAAGATTGCTTTAATGCCAATTAAAATAGAAAGTACATCAATGTTTAGTATTAGAGCTATTATCCGGATGCTTATCGATATTCTCGGTATAACTTATAGGTTAAGAGTGAAAAAGTGGTACCAAAAAAATCAAAAAAAGAAATTTCCTCCATCATATAAACCAATAATTCGTTGGTGAACATTTTTTTCTGAATAGGATAAGAGAATTCTATCTTAATTTAAGTGAAAGAGAGAAATACTTTTAGTAAAAAAAGAATAGAATTATTATTCTATGAAATTGAAAGATAAAGTTTAGTATTAAGTTTATAATTTTATTTGCATCAATTCAAAGATAAAAGTGAGTCATACTTACGTTAGCTTTCTTTCTTCAAGCTCTTTCAGAGACTTTTCGAACAAGCCTTCACTAGCCCAATCGTTGGCTCTGGCGTATGTCACGAGTTCTTTCAACCCATCTTCGATTATTACAGAAGGTTCATAGTCTAAGATATTCTTTGCCAAATCTATGTTTGCGTAACAATGCCGGACATCCCCTTTCCTATATTTTTCAGAAATCTGCGGTTTCAGCTTCACTTTATAGAGATCCAATAGAATTTCAGCCAGCCTTAAGATTGAGATAGGCTTGCCAGAACCTATGTTGATTGCCCTGAAGTCTGCGCTGCTCCTTTCTAGCGCCTGGAGGTTGGCGCCAGCAATATCTTTGACGCTCACGAAATCTCTTAGCTGACCTCCATCTTCGAAGACGTAT
>CAJXHA010000388.1 GCA_913053615.1 uncultured Bacteriovoracaceae bacterium
TAAATATAAATCTTTACAAAAGGTTAAGGCTTTTTGAAAAAAATTGCATCTAGCGTTATTATCATCTCTCTGCTTCTTGGAAGTGCTTATCTCTATTTGAGGTTTAGTAAGAATCGCAAACAAGTAAAACCATACCCTTACATCATTAAATCAGTAGATTTACCTGAATACGATCAAGATGCTCCTATTCTGATTATTGGAGACCGCCAGGCCACGAGACTTGCTAGTTTTTCTAAATACCTAGCTCAGATGGTTTCATTAAATCTCTCTAAGCCCATTAAGGTGGCCTCAATTGCTCAAAAAGGTGAAGGTCTACACCGCACTCTTGAAAAAGTTAAAAGCCTACCAAAGCTTCCCCTAATCATTCTCTATTTAGGTGGAAATGAAGAATACTTTGAATCAACTTTTCAAACAAAAGACATTAATCGCATTACAACTAATTTTAAAAAGTTTAGTGACTCTATTACGAGAACCCTCATCATGATCTTTCCTGAGCTATCTCGCTTTATCTATAAGCCAGTAGATTATAAAGTTCTAGGCCCACAAATTGAAAAAGACGTAAATAATTATACCGATACCACTATCCAAAAAAGAAATATAATTCTCTTTGAGCTTTATAAAGAACATCTTAGAGAATTATTTGATTATACCAAAGATCACGGTTCATACTTAATCGCCATGACTCAACCATTAAACCTTGATGCTGTGCCTAGAAAGAGTTGTGCTGGTTCATTTCCACAAAATTTAAATGATAAATATCTTGAAGTGGTTAAACTCATTAAGGCCAAAGACTATAAGGCCGCCTATGGAGTATCTAAGGACCTAGTTGTGATGGCCCCTAATAATGCTAAGATTCTTTATCTACATGGAAAGGTGGCCAAGAACCTAAATCGAATTCAAGAATCAATAGACCATCTTAAACTTGCCAGTGCCTATGATTGTAATTTATGGCGAGGTAATATCGTATACAATTCAATCTTAAGAAAGGTTTCTAAAGATAAAGAAACTGCTCTCTATGACTTTCAAAAATTAATTGAGAGTGAGTGGATGCAAAATATTACTTTCTTAGATGATGTTTACCCTCAAAGTATCTACTTTGAGAAACTCTCAAAAGGACTTGCAGCTAGAATTAAAAAGCTGCTAAGATTATAGTATGTCAGATGTATTAGATAATTTTTCACAAACTGTTCCAGTGGATACTGTTATTTGTAAAGAGGGTGATCTTACCAAAGATCTCTATGTCATTGTTTCTGGTAAACTAATGGTTTGTTCAAGAAATAATACCATGGTTACTCCTTTGGCCTATTTGAGTGATGGTGATTATTTTGGGGAGTTTTCTTTCTTTGATAATCAAGCCAGATCAGCTGACGTAATTGCAGTTAAAGAAACTAAGCTTTTAAAAATTCCGCAAGCGGAACTTAAAAAACAATTCCCCCGCTGGCTTATCTTAATGAGCAAGTGCCTGACTAATAAACTAAGAACCTTTAATGGTGTGGTTCGCTCTAAAGGTATTAAGCGCAAGAATGTAGAGTCCATAAAACCCCTTAGTATCGAAGAGCAGAGGCATTTTTACTCCATAATTACTGGGGAATAATATTTGGCACCGCTAGTGGTGTTAAAACGCATCGAGTAATAAAATCAAGTATACCTAATATCAGCAACTTAAGCCTGTGGTTTCATGCAGCATTTTTGGCATGGTTTTCGCAACTACCTTTATACAAGGCCACTGAAGGCCTTGGAGAATTGAGAGAGCAAAAAGACAAGGAGGTCTTTGTGAAAACGACAATCAAAATCAGTTTAATTGCTTTTGGATTATTATTAACCTCTTGTGCAACTCAAACCAAGAGTAATCCAAAAGAAAACCAAGACTCAAAAAAACCAAATGAAGAATTAGTGAGAGCTTATTACTATGGTGCAGATGTAGTAGGTAATCGAAACTAATGAAAAAAACTCCCTTCCTTTTCTCCTCTTTTTTGGAAGGGAGTCTTTTCACACTATCAAAATCTTATTGTCACAATTCAGTCTTTCGTATAAAACAGCAGTATGTCAGACTGGACCAAAAACGATGCATTAAATGAATATCAAATTCACCGCTGGAGTGATGGCTACTTTACCGTAAATGATGAAGGTGAACTTGCTGTTTGTATCGATCCAAAATCTCAGAATAAAATTTTTAGTATTAATAAAGTAATCGAAGAAATGAAAGGTAAAGGCATAAGCTTTCCTTGTGTTCTGCGTTTTCATGACATCCTTCGTTCACAAATCACCAAGATGAATACTCTTTTTAGAGACACCATTAAAGAAGCAAATTATGGTGGAAATTATATGGGTGTCTATCCAGTTAAAGTAAACCAATTAAGAGAAGTGGTTGAAGAGGTAGTCGATGCTGGCAGCCAATTTTCTTATGGACTAGAAGCTGGCTCTAAATCTGAAATACTAGTTGCTCTTACTTATAA
>CAJXHA010000389.1 GCA_913053615.1 uncultured Bacteriovoracaceae bacterium
AATTTTTAAAACCTGATGAGGCTGTGAACGCAATGACAGTTAATGAAGATTTTAAAGTAAATGTTTTTGCCTCTGAACCCATGATTCGTCAACCTATGGCATTTTGTTGGGATGATAAAGGTAGGTTATGGATTGCTGAAAATATGGATATGTTTGGTTCAGGGAATGGTATTCACGTTACAAAAGAAAGTAGAATCCTTATTTTGGAAGATACGGATATGGATGGAAAAGCTGACTCAAAAAAAGTTTTTGTTGATGGACTAGTTTTTCCTTCAGCTATTGCTGTTGGTTTCGATGGTTTGTGGGTTGGAGCTCCTCCCAATTTATTATTTATTCCTGATAGAAATAAAGACGATAAAGCTGATATTGATGATATTGAGATTAGACTTACAGGATGGGGTGATACTGATTTGCATGAAACTCTGAATAGTTTCAATTGGGGTCCAGATGGATGGCTTTACGGAGACCAGGGAGTTTTTACTCCATCAAATATTGGAAAGCCTTCAGGAAAAAGTAAAATCTTTAGATTTAACCAACCTTATCCGGGTAAAGATGAATTCGGTAAGGAAAAGTTATACTTAACAAAAGATCAACAAGAGAAATATGATTCTTTAATGCAAGATTACAAATCTAAAATGGAAATTTTTGTAGCGGAATATGAATCAGGTAATTTATCAGGCAATGAAGGTAAGCTAAAATATGCGGAATTGGAAAAAGCTCATGCTGAATCCATAAAATCTCTTGGTATAGATAAACTACCTACTGATTGGTGGGATAATGTGAATATTCTTCATGATAGATTGAATCCTTTTATAGAATATGCTGATAATCCAGTCCCTTTTAATGCGGGTGTATGGCGCTATCATCCTATAAAAGATCGGTTTGAGGTAGTTGCACATGGCACAAGTAATCCATGGGGCTTAGATTTTAATGCTAAAGGTCAAATATTCGCTACTGCTTGCGTAATACCTCATCTATGGCATATAGTTCCAGGTGGTCTTTATCATCGGCAGGCCTCTAGCCATTTTAACGAAAATGCATATGATGATATCAGAACCATAGCTGACCACAGACATCGTTCAGCTCACGGTGGAGCAAGGGTTTATCAGTCAGATGCTTTTCCTGAGGAATATCGTGGGCAGGTATTTATGGGTAATATTCATGAACATGCTGTATTAACTGACAAATTAATTCCCAAAGGTTCAAGCTATGTTGGAGAGCACGGCGAAGAATTCTTATTAGCAAACAATGCTCAATTTGTTGGGTTTAGTACTGAGATTGGTCCTGAGGGTGGAGTTTATATGCTCGATTGGCATGATGCTGATATTTGCGGAGATAAAGTTTTGACAAGAGATACAGGTAGGGTGTACAGAATTACTCCAAAAGAATCTAAGGCTGAATTATGGGAAGGTAGATTTGATGACTTAGAATCTTTCAGTGATTTATATCTTATAAACCTTCAAACGAAAAATAGCTCCTGGCACTCACGAAGAGCCCGTTTAATTTTACAAAACAGAGCATCAAAGGGTCAAATAGATCAAAAGGCTGTAGATAAATTATTTGAAATTTTCAATTCTTCTACCAATGCTGATTATCGATTAAGAGCTTTATGGTCTCTACATGTTGTAAATGAGCTGAATTCTGAAATTTTATGTAAGAACTTGTCAGACAAGGATGAATACATCAGAGCATGGTCTATTCAACTTCTTACTGAAGATTTCAATGTGCCAGAATCAATAATTAAAAAGTTTATTACAATGAGTAAAAGTGAAAAATCCCCTGTTGTAAGGCTCTATCTAGCCTCTGCTTTACAAAGATTGGATATTAATGAACGTTGGGATATCGCTTCTAATCTAGTAACTCACGCTGTGGATTCTTCTGATGCAAATATTCCATTATTACTTTGGTACGGTATTGAACCTATTGTATCAACTGATCCAGTTAAGGCAATGTATTTGTCATCAATATCAAATATTAAAAAATTAAAACGTTACATTGCTAGAAGGTTGACTGTTGAAAATAAACTTCAACCCATTGTTGAAGAAATTAATAATAATACTAGAGATCGAACTCTTTTGTTGCTAGGCATACGTGATGGGTTGGAGAGTTACCCAGAAGTCACAACGCCAGATAACTGGTCGCCAACCTACAAAAAATTAAGGAAAATAAAAGGAAAGGAATCCCAACTTGCATTAGATATATCAATACTATTTGGAGACAAGTTAGCTGCAGAAACATTAGTTAGCTTTTTAAAAGATAAAAACAGCCCAATTAATGATAAGAAAAAAGCTATTCTAGGTTTAGCTACACAAAAAAGATCAGAGCTAAAAAATGAAATAAGTAGCCTTATCAATGATGACCAACTAAGAATTGAAACAATCAGGTCTGTAGCATATTTTGATGATGATGAGTTGGCTTATCTCCTTTTAGAC
>CAJXHA010000390.1 GCA_913053615.1 uncultured Bacteriovoracaceae bacterium
GAATAGAAATAAGACGCTTTTTGGCTTGGAGAAAAAAAGCTAAAGGAAAAACAATTCTAATAAGGTTATATGAAATATTATATGTCGGATTACTTATGCTTTGGTCCAAAAGGGGAAAACCTCCTTTAAATAGAGTTATCTACGAATATGTTGGTCGAGAAGAATATAAAGAGGATTTAATATCAGGGAAACTATTTAATAAACTGATTCTAGAAATTAAAGAAACTCCGTGTAGAGATAAAACTGGATATTATCTTGAAAATTCTTCAGAAATATTAACTCATGAAGAATTAAAAAAGATGAATATAGAAATAAATTCAATCTTAAAAGAATTAGCAACCAACAAAATAGTTGAACGCTATAGTGTTATTTATGAATATTGTAAACAATATTATTCATGGGCATTAAATAAGAAACTTCAACAAAGTGAAGATATTACTGAACAGCAAAATTTTGAAACTTCAGAAGAACCTCCGCTAAAACTATGAAGAAAATAAAAATTACTTTATTATTGTGCTGGTTGGGTATTCATCGTTATAGAATAATTAACAAAACCTTTGCTTTTGGTTCAGGTGGAACCGTTGAAAGTAATCAATGAAAAACGGAGTTTTGACTTTGTCAAAACGCTTTATAGCGACGCTACGCGTCGCGATCTTACTGTTCAGGGGTAAGAGAGTCAAAAAAGATCCTAAACGGTGTCTAAACACGCTTATTTTGAGCCTACCGACCCTTTTTGGTGAGTTTAACTTTTAGATTATATGTTCAATAAATACTTAGATAGGCGTCCTTTTAGACATTAAAAACTTATTCACATCTGATTTCTGGTTTAAATAAGTTTAGGTTCACAGACTCCAAAAAATTTTATAAATTTTCAAATGGAAAGGTAAAAATAATATGAAAAAATTTTCATTAAAAAAGAGAATACGACAAGTCCGAATGTTAAAGAAAAAAATACAAAAGATGAAGATAAGAAAAAATAAAAGAATGAAAGACGAGAAAAAAGCGGCCGAGAAAGAACGTGTATTGCCAAGTAACCGTTAGGTATAAAATTATTATATGAGTTGGTATAAAGCACATAGTTCATTCATTCAAGATCCATTAAAGAAAGCAGTTATTGATAAGTGTATTAACTGCGGTCATCACAAAGAGATAAAAACAACAATTACAATGTAATTTGGCGAAGGCATCTATCAAGCAGGTCCGTGTTGCAAGGACTGTTATCGAGTTAATCACGGATCAGGGAACAAATCATTCCAGCGAAGTGTTAAAGTTTATTTAACTCTGCCACCTCTTTTGAAGAAACCTGAGTTCTGCAAAAGGTTAATAGCTTATTGGATATGGTCTTCCGCCCGTATATTTTTCTTCATTAAAAGAATAAGTGACACTACTTCACAACAAACCCAGAACCACGATCCTTAAAATTTTTTTTGTGCAAAAATTTTACCACACCAAAAACGATCACGCTAGAAGACTCAATTCGATCACACTGACTCACGCTCTAGAATGAATTTACGACTCATGTTTCTACTGCAATCTCACCGCAATAGTTGTGGTAATAAATATACTTATGGGATAAAATAGGACCAGAAAGAAAAACAATTAGTCTAGTGTTGTGAACCTTATCTGTGAACTTTTGGTGCCCCCTCACGGATTCGAACCGCGGACCTATTGATTACAAATCAATAAGCTAACAAAAAATACTTTCATTAACTATTGATACTACTTACTTCTAGACTCGCGTCAAGAGTCGCACACAAAAATAACTACAATATAACTACAAGTCATAATTTCTTTGCTCTACTAATTAACAACGGCGTCAACTGTTATTGCAACTTACAAATGTTTTTTGTTAGCGAATAAATGAGTCTTTACGCGGATTTTAAACTCGTATTTTTGGCAAGCAAATGGAGTTTTGACTCCGTCAAAACGCTCTAGGGCGGACGCTACGCGTCGCGATCTCGAGATAAGGTGATTATCAAAAAAGATCCTAAACGAGTCTTAAACGTGCTTATTTTGACTCTAATCGACCTTTCCTGGTGGGTTTAACCTTTAGATTATATTCTTACTTAATACTTATATCTTCATCCTTTTAGACGTTAAAAACTTATTCACATCTAATTTCTGATTTTAAACAAGTTTAGGTTCACAAGTCTTAAAAAATTTTATAAATTTTCAAATAGAATGAGAAAGTTTAATATCGATGAAATAGGGAAACTCTTTAGTAATAACTGGACCAGATCCCCAATCAGAAAGAATGTTAGCATATTCTTAATACTTTTTGGAGTTTGTCTTTTACTTTTCATAGCATTTGCTTCAAACTGATGGTCATAGAAAGTAAAAAAAATATTATAAAAAAAAAATCTAAAAAATAGATGAAAAAACTTTTAGGGATCGTGGTTCTGGGTTATATAATTACGAATGTTA
>CAJXHA010000391.1 GCA_913053615.1 uncultured Bacteriovoracaceae bacterium
AGAGAAAATTGTTCTTCCTCCATGTCCTTTCTTAGGTGCTTCTACACAATGAAAGATTTGATATTCAGGAACATGACTTCGGTACATTCCATCCCAATGCATTGGTACGTAACTATTATCAAAAATATGATCCGCAGGATTCTTCTGTTGGATTAATTCTAATACTTTTCCAAATGGCCAAATACTAACCTCTCCAAATTGATCACAGTAATTTGCAAATTCATCAGAGCTATTAAAAGTTTTAAAGCCTCGCAATACAATTAAGTGTTCTTCGTTAAAATATTTTTTTAATTTTTCGATATCAATGGACTGAATACTCTCTGCATTTGATTGAGCCTGAATAAGTAAACCAAATGGTTTTAGTTTTTTAATTATATAATTCATAATTAATCTCCAAAACCAGTATTAATAAGAGTATAGTGACTAGCTCTACCTTTACTGTCATAGACAAGCTTGGCACCCAATTCAATAGCTTCACTTCTTTTCACTAAGACATGCCCTTTATTAGTTTCCAATGCCACTCCATGCCAAGGAGTCATCCAAGATTCATTACCAACTAATCGGATACCAAGCTTTTTTGAGCCACATGTTTGTGGGTGAATTGACAAACGAATAGCATGCTTAAATTTTTCTTCAATAAGTTCACTCCAAGCATTACTTCTTCTAATAACTTCGTAAGCCCTTTGTTTTGCATTCCTCTGCACAGCTGCTCGACTTAATTTTTGATAAGGTGTTAGTGCGTCTTCAAATAGAAAACGTGTTATTCCTTTATACATTCTATTTGCTTCTAGCTCTTCTCGTTTTGCACTCAACTTAGCACCCGCCTTAACTTTATGCTTTAAAAACTCTAAAGAATGGCCATAAGTTTTCATAAGCTCATCTCTCATTTGATTAAAGCTTAAATCTTCATAAACATCGTCTAAATTAAAAGTTGAAATATCGCTCATAGATAAATCATTTATTAAATTCATGAGTTCATTCTGATATAGAGTGACATTGCCTTCTTGCATTCCCACAACATCACTAAATACTCTTCCATCTGAACAAATAATTATCTTTATTCCAGGTGCATAAAAACTTCTAATTTTTTCACAAAGACTACCTAGAAAAGCGAGTGAAAGCTTTTCTGCTAAATCAACTCCATAACCAAGTACCTTATTCGTATTCGGAGACTTACCAGGAAATGCCGGCAAGACAAAAGTTACTGGCTCTCCAATACTTACTGCTTGAACAATCTTGGGCAAATGAATGGAAGCACATTCTTCACATTGAGCATTTAAACACTCCTTATGCCTTGGAACTTGTCGTTTATATTGCATGACTTCACTCAAGATTTTTTTAGATACCTCTAAGGTATTATCTCTTTTCATTAAGCGATGAGCATTAAGTGCGATCATTTCTGTATTCTGAATTGGATCTAGGTTATAAATTGTATTTTTCATAAGTTTCTCCTGAGCACAACTTACGCAAACACAAGCTATAAATAAAATGACTTAAATTAATCATTGTGATAAAATATATTTATGTCTTTAATGATGGATGATGTAAAATACTTTATAACTGTTAGCGAAACCCTTAATATTACAAGGGCATCTGAAATAATTGGAATCTCACAACCTGCCCTCAGCTACTCTATAAAAAGACTTGAAAGTGAACTTGGCGGAAATCTGCTTATTCGTATGAAAAACGGGATACAGCTTACAAAACTTGGTGAAGAATTTAAAACCCGTTCGAGAAGACTTCTTTATGAGTGGGAACAAGCTCAAAACCTTGCCAATCCTGAAACAGGACTTATTCAAGGTAGCTATACTTTTGCCATTCACCCATCAGTAGCTCTTTATACCCTCGAGTTTTTTATTGGTGACTTACAAGATGAATTTCCAGGTCTTAACTTTAAATTTATGCATGGTCTTTCTAGAGAGATGACAGAGAAGGTGATTAGCTGGGAAGCAGACTTTGGAATAGTGGTTAATCCAGTTAGGCACCCAGACCTAGTTATTCAAAAACTATATAGTGATGAGGTGACTATCTTTTATACCAAAGATGCTGGAGACAAGTTGATATACGATCCCAACCTAGCTCAATCTCAATACATTCTAAAAAAACTTGGTAAGAAAAAAGACTTTTCAGGAGAACTTAATACAGGAAACCTAGAATTAGTAGCTAAGCTAACAGCACTTGGTCTTGGATACGGTCTCTTACCTGCAACGATAGCTTCTCAGTACAGTAACCTTAAAAGACTTAGTGGTTCCCCTATCTTTAAAGATGAAATATGCCTGGTTTATAGACCTGAAAAACACGGTAACCATATAAGTAAGAAAATTATAAAGGCCATTAAGTCAGCTGGTTTCTAAATTATTTATTAGCGACCAAGATACTTTTTAAAGTCATAACCATCTTTAAGATC
>CAJXHA010000392.1 GCA_913053615.1 uncultured Bacteriovoracaceae bacterium
AAGTAACTCCAATGTTAGATATCGATTATCGATTTGATAAAGGTTTTATCATGGGGTATGCCCATCCATTGTGGGGAAATTATAGTACTAAAGGGGGAGGCGGAGAGCACTTAGCTTTTGGACTCTCAGTAAAATACATTCAAAGAGAATCAATTTATGGAACTTATAATTTAACTTCTCCTACATTATACCGTGCACTTGAAAGTGGAGATATTGATACAATTCTCAGCTCACTTGGACAAGTAAAAGGAAGTGGTTGGGGTTTTGATATGGGACTAGACTATGCAAAGAGAACTGGTGCCAATGGTATAAGTGTAGGTCTTGCCATTACAGATGTGTACACCAATTTAATTACTGATAGTAATGAAAACGATGCAGAAGTTCAGCCTCAATACTTACAGGCCAATCTTGGTGTGGCCTGGGAGTTTGGTTTGGCAGAAAGTTTTGGTCTCGTTTTAAGTGCAGACTATCGTAACTTAGAAGACAGTACTAAGGAGTTCTCAAAAAAGACTCGCTTTGGGGTAGAGTTAAAGATGTCACCGGCCTTATCACTAATGGGTGGGGTTAATAGTGGACTATATAGCTACGGCTTAAAGTTCAGTACAGGATTTTTAACCCTATATGGTGGGATGTATGGGGCTGACGTTGGGCAAAAACAAGGTCAAGTCACATCTGATCGCGCCATTGTTTATCTAAGTCTCTTTGATTTTACATTTGATGGTTAGTTTTTATTCATCTAGAATGAAGGTATAGAAACTTCAACCAAGGATGTTCGTTGGAAAAAACCTTTATTCTCGATACTAATGTTCTTTTATTTGACCCCGCAGCAATTAATAAATTTGGAAATAACAAAGTCTTTATACCACTTGTTGTTATTGAAGAGTTGGATCGCTTTAAAAAAGATCAGTCTGAAAATGGACGAAATGCTCGTTACTTTGCCAGGCTTGTTGATGAGCTAAGAGAAAATGGCTCTCTAGTAAAAGGGGTAAAGTTAGCTAATGGTGGAATCCTACAAATTAGTATCTTGAGAGAACCTGCAACTAAGCATGCCGGAATCGATTTAACGATCAATGATAATTTAATTTTGGCCAACGCTCTTTATTTAAAAGAACAAGGTGAAACGGTTCATCTTATTACTAAAGATATTAACCTGCGCCTAAAAGGTGATGCACTTGGAGTTAAATCAGAAGACTATGAAACAAGTGAAATTACCATTGAAGAACTTTATTCAGGTCAAAGAAATTTTGAAGTGAGCGCTGAGCGTTTAAGTGAGTTTGAATCAAATCGCTTTTTAACATTATCTGATGAAGAGAGAAAATCATTCTATCCAAATGAATATTTAATTATTCATGAAACTAATAACCCACAACGTAGGCAACTTGGAAGATACTATGCCAAGAAAGGGGGAATTGTTCCTTTGATTAAGCCGCGCGAAGGTGTTTGGGGAATCCATCCTAAGAACGTAGAACAGCAATTTGCTTTTGATGCTCTTTTAAATCACGAAATTAACCTTGTGAGCTTAGTAGGTAAGGCCGGAACGGGTAAGACGCTTTTAGCGATTGCAGCTGGTTTAGAAAGTGCTATAAGCGATCAACAATACTCAAGAGTACTTGTGTCTAGACCAATTATACCAATGGGACGTGATCTCGGATTTTTACCAGGTGATGTTAATGAAAAGCTTGGACCTTGGATGCAACCTATCTTTGATAATATTGATTTCTTATTTGGAAACCAAAGAGCAAATAATCAAACAACAACGTGGGATGAGTTAATCAATCAAGGTTTATTGCATGTTGAACCATTAACTTATATCCGTGGTCGTTCACTACCTAATCAATACATGATTGTAGATGAAGCACAAAACTTAACTCCACATGAGATTAAGACAATTATCACGAGAGCTGGAGACGGTACGAAAATTGTTCTTACTGGAGACAGTGAACAGATTGATAACCCTTATCTCGATTCAATTAATAATGGTTTAGTTTATTCAATCGATAGATTAAAGAATGTTGATATTGTTGCCCACACAAAACTCTTCCAAGGGGAAAGGTCACCACTATCAGAAATTGCAAGTGAGTTATTATAATTTATGCGTTTTATCGAGGAAAGAGATTATAAGAGAGGTTATCTGCGAGCACCTTATAGACAAGAGGTGCTCTATGTTGATGATGACTTTGTTTTCAAAGCGAGAACTTTAAATATCTCCGAGGGGGGAATGCTCTTAGATCAAATCCCTCACTTTCCAGATGAGTCGACTGATGTTGATCTTATGATTAAGCTTCCTCAGTTTCCTTATTTTAAAAACTTTCCTTTGCAAAAACTACGCTCTTTCAACGCGGATATGTTTAATTCTAAAATCGTAAGATTAAAGTGTCGCATGGTTAGAAAAATTGGCATT
>CAJXHA010000393.1 GCA_913053615.1 uncultured Bacteriovoracaceae bacterium
AAGAATACGGGGCTGAAATACCAATTTTTAGAAGTAAAGAGTTAGCGGGAGATCATATTCTTGATTTCCCAGTTTTTGAGCACATGCTCACTTATTTAAAAAAGGAAGAAAACTATGAGCCTGAAATTGTAGTTCATTTAAGGCCAACAAGTCCTTATAGAGAACCCAAATGGATTGACTCAGCTATAAATTTATTAGTTGAAAACCCTTCTGCTGATTCCGTACGATCTGTGTCTGAGCCTTCTCAACACCCTTACAGGGTGTTTGAGATAAAAAATAAATATTTACATCCATTAATGAATGAAAGGCATCCAGAACCATATTTATTGAGACGACAAGATTTGCCCAAAATGTATTATTATAATTGTGTGATTGATGTGACTAAGCCAAGTACAATATTTAATAAAAAATCGATGACTGGTGATAAAATGTTGCCTTATATAATGAAACGTGAAGACTCAATCGATATAGATACACCGATGGACTTGGAATTTGCAAAAGTTTTCCTAAAAGGGCGTTTATGAAAATCATAGTAATTGGTGCAGGAATGTATGTCACAGGCCGGAATAATTCTGGGGTGGGAACCGTCTTATCCTCGTTGTCACAACTTTCTAAAGAGGTGAAAATTGAAAAAGTTACCGTAATAGCAAATAGCCCTTCTTCCTCAGTTGAGGTTGAAAGCGCAACAAAAAGAATAAATAAAACTCTAAATTCTTCTTTATTTGTTGATTATTATGATCTTGTTAATAACCGTATCGAGGAATTGTTTTCTAATGATAACTATGACTGTGCGATTATAGCTACTCCAGACAATTTACATTATCAGCATTGTTTATTATCGCTTGAAAATAAAAATCATGTCCTATGTGTCAAACCATTAGTTGTAAATACTAATGAAAACAGAGAACTGATCAAGTTACAAATAGAGAATAACCTGCTCGGTATGGTCGAGTACCATAAGAGATATGACGAAGCAAACTTGTACACTAAAAAAATAATCAATGATGGATCGTTGGGAGATCTCTTATATTACCAAGTTGATTATAGCCAAAGGATAGGAATCCCGTTAAAAACTTTCAGTGGTTGGGTTGACAATGCAGATATATTCCAATATTTAGGCATTCATTACGTAGATTTATTCTATTTTATTACTGGATATATACCAGTTAGATTGATTGCCTATGGTACAAATGGAATTTTGAAACAAAATGGTATTAATACCTATGACTCAATTCATGTTTCAATTATATGGAAACGTGATGATGAAGGTGAATGTATAACTGTTTTTAACACTAATTGGATTGATCCTGAATGCACTTCGGCACTTTCAGATCAAAAATATAAATTAGTTGGTACAAGAGGGCGCATTGAAAATGACCATAAAAATCGTGGTATTGAATTGGTAACTGATGAATCTAAAATCCAGCATCCAAATCCATATTTTTCTGACTACCTCTTTGATCCTAATGGTAAAAAACAGTTTTCTGGATATGGCTATCAGAGTATAAGACAGTTTATAATGGATGTGAGAGATGTTATATCTGGCAATTATGAGATCAGCTATTTTGAGGATAAAAGGCCCACATTTAAACAGGCTATGATTTCGACTGCAATTATTGAGTCGGTTCATAAAAGTCTTTCTAACAAGTCCAATTGGGAGAGTATAAATGCTCAGATTTGATAGCCAGATGCTAAAAGAGAAGATGGTTGATGTGCTCAGCACTGAAGGGTTAAATGATGTTTCAATTAAGCATCTTACTGATTCAATGATTTCAACCTCCCTAAGAGGCACTGACTCACATGGTATTAATCTCTTTCCGCATTATGTTAATGCTATCCGTGCAGGTAGAATTTCAAAAAACCCTGTATTTAACTTTCTAAATGGATCTAAGACAACAGCAATACTTGATGCAGATCATGCTGTTGGTCATCACTCAGGTTATGTAGCAATGGAGTATGCAGTGGGTTTAGCGAAAGAATCCGGTATGGGATCGGTAGCAATAAAAAATTCGACTCATTGTGGTGCTGTAGCATATTTTGGCTTGCTTGCAGCTGAGCAAGATTGTATTGGTTTCGCTTTTACTAATGCTGACGATCTTGTTAAGGCATCTAATGGCAGAGATAGCTTCTTTGGTACAAACCCAATCTGCTTTACCGCTCCGCTATTGGGTGAAGCTCCATTATGTCATGATATGGCGACTTCTTTGGTTTCATGGAATAAAATCAGAAACTATTGTATGGAGGACCGAGCTATTCCTGATCATTGGGCATTTAATCAAAATGGAGATAACGTTACAAATCCCCACGATGCGCGATCACTAGCACCGATAGGAGATTACAAAGGATTTGGTCTTGGTATGATGGTTGATGTTTTA
>CAJXHA010000394.1 GCA_913053615.1 uncultured Bacteriovoracaceae bacterium
TACACGATCACCATATTTTTCTCCAAATAGGGCCATCGCTCCTTCATTTTGAGCTTGTTCCATGTCCATAATTTCGGCGTGTACATCAAGACCTTTTTGAATCTGATCATTAACAAGAGTCTCAACCTTTTTAAGCTCTTCAGTTGTTACTGCTTTTGGGTGAGTAAAATCAAAACGTAATCTATCTTCTAAAACATTAGAACCTGCTTGCTTAACATGATCTCCAAGTACATTAATAAGTGCCGCTTGAAGTAGGTGAGTAGCAGAGTGATTGCGAGTAATAAATTTTCTACGAGTTGAATTAATTTCTAACTCATACTCATCTCCCTCTTTTAATAGGGACTTATCGCCTTCAAAAATATGAACATGTAAACCATCAACAACTTTTTGAGTATCAAGTATTTTCCCTATACTTTCACCGTTTTTACTAATTGTACCTTTATCTCCACTCTGTCCACCAGACTCGCCATAGAACGGAGTTTGATTAAAAACTAATTGTACCTGATCATTATTTTCTAACATACCAATAAGTTTTGCATTGGCCTTAATTCCTTCATAACCAAGGAAGAGAGTGTCACCAAATTTTTCTTTAATTTGATAAAATGCTTTTAAGTTGTCATCATTTGCTTGAAAGCTCGAAGCCTTTTTAGATCTAGCTTTTTGCTCACTCATTAGTTTTTCAAATGCATCAGTATCAAGATTTAAATTCTTCTCTTTTAATATTGTTTCCGTAAGATCTAGTGGAAAGCCATAAGTATCGTATAGTTTAAAAGCAACCTCACCAGAGAAAGCTTTATTGCTAGAGTGTTCTTTAATTTCATTCTCTAAAAGTTCAAGACCTTTAGAGAGTGTTTGCTTAAATTTCTCTTCTTCTAATTCAAGATAATTTGTTGCTAAAGAAATATTTTTCTTATTTTGTACATATTCATCCCCAAGGATTTCAAAGACAACTTCAACTAGCTTAGGCATCGTAGTTTCTGTTAATCCTAATGCATCAATATGCCTAACTGCTCTACGAATAATTCTTCTTAATACATAACCACGTCCCTCATTACTAGGAATGACACCATCTGTGATTAGCATAACTGATGATTTAATATGGTCTGCAACAACTCGCATTGAGTTTGGTTCTTTCTTATAGCTTTTGCCAGAGAGCTCTTCAATTTTCTTTATTATTGGTTGAAATAAGTCTGTATCATAATTCCAATAAACACCATTCAATGCAGCTGCAAGTCTTTCTAAGCCAGCACCCGTATCAACACATGGATTGGGAAGATTTCTTTGTTTTATCTCACCATTCTCTATATACCTTTCATATTGCATGAATACTAAGTTCCATATTTCAATAATTCGGCTTTCATCGTCTATAAGTTCATCATGTTTTTCGCCATCACTATAAGCTTCTCCATGATCATAAAAAATTTCAGAACAAGGACCACAAGGACCAGTGTCGCCCATTTCCCAAAAATTATCTTTGTCGCCTTTATAAAAAATTCTTTCCTTTGGTAGACCAATTTTCTTATGCCAAATATCAAAGGCCTCTTGGTCTGAATCATGACAAGTTACATATAGTTTATCTACTGGCATCTTTAATTCTTCAGTAAGAAAATTCCACGCAAATTTTATTGCATCTTCTTTGAAGTAATCACCAAAAGAAAAATTCCCAAGCATTTCAAAAAATGTATGATGGCGAGCTGTAAAACCAACGTTTTCTAGATCATTATGTTTACCACCTGCACGTACACATTTTTGAATGCTAACTGCTCTTTTTGAATCGGGTTGTGCTTTGCCTGTAAAGTAGTCTTTAAATTGATTCATACCAGCATTGGCAAATAATAGAGTTGGATCATCAATTGGAACTAGTGGTGAAGAGTTCACTTTCACATGTCCATTTTTCTTAAAATATTCAACAAATTTTTCACGAATTTCATTGGCTAGCATTTCAGTCCCCTTTTATGCTTTATTAGCATAAAAACCTTAATTTGAATAATTCCAGATTTTTATGCAATACCTTAAAATATATGGCAAAATATTTGTATCAATAATAGTTTTTTGTTCGGGGCGTTGAATTTGAAAATCGCTGTATTAATACTTACTTACAATAGAGTTCACTTACTAAAGAAGTGTATTGAAAGTATAATTAATCAGGGCGATCACCAATTTAAATTACACTTTTATATTTCAGTCAATGGACCAGATGTTGAAGCACAAAAATACTTAGAAAGTATCAAGAACCAAATTGAATTAACTTACATTTACAGCGAACATGAAATTCCTGTTGGAGAGGCGCGAAATAAGTTAATTGAAATGATTGATGAGGAGTGGATTTGCTTTTTAGATGATGACATCTACCTTGCCCCAAATTATTTC
>CAJXHA010000395.1 GCA_913053615.1 uncultured Bacteriovoracaceae bacterium
AGACCTCTTATATCAATATTATACTGCTCACCTGTTAACTCATGCTCAAGAGTACTAACAGGGAAGAAGTCTTTTTCAGCAGGGTTAAACACAATTGCCTTAAAACCATCTACTTTTAAGTGAAAAAGCTTTACACCGGCTTTTTCCTCAATTGCCAATGAACAAGATGACTCTGTTCCAAAAATATTATTCGAATTTTTAACTTTTGCTTCGATTAAATCTGAAATCGCACTACCAGCAGGTATAGGATTAATATCACCAGCATTGCTTTCTTGATTTAAAAACCTCAAATTATCCCAATCCCCATAAACGATAAGAGTTTGACCGTTCTTATTGAATTCAAATGCTTCTACAACCTGATCATGATAGATCATACCTGATCCTGGTCTAATAAAGGCCATAGACTTTCCACCATTGCCGCCAGTACCATTACCACCATTGCCGCCAGTACCGTTACCACCATTGCCGCCAGTGCCATTACCTGCAGAGTTATTTAAATTGGCCTCGATAATTTTTCCGTTTGCTGTTTGAATTTCTCTATAAAAAACTCCGTCTTGATACTTCCAAGTACTTTCATCTAAGTTTCCATATTCTTTAGCAATAAGGGCATCAATCATCTCTGAACTAATTGCACTTGTAGCAGTAAAACGACTTTCTAATAATGCTCTTGAATAACTTTGAGCGTGACCATCAATTACTGAGTAAGTTGGAACTGGTCTCTCACTTATATCTTCACCATTAACTGCTGCCATTGGAGTAAAGCCATCCCCCATCTCAAAAGCGACATCAATTGGATTTCCATTTAGATCTCTAGGGATAAGCTTTTGTAGGTTTGTAACATTCTCTCTGATTAAAGGAGAACCTGATTCACCTGGAATGATTTGTTCTTGCGCAAAGAGTGTACTGCCATCAACTGAACTTTGAGAATTGAGTGTGTTATTCAGACTAAAAGCAGTCGTTAAATTTAATGGAAAGTTTTCTCTTTTTTCACGTGAACCGATTTTTCTCTCTAACCACTCAGGTGAAATATATGAAGCATCATCTGAGTTTCCAACATTGATTCTTGTTTGAATGCTTTCATACTCACGTGCTCTTTCTTGTGGAACAACAAATCCTTTTACATCTGGAGAATAGATTGCAAGGGGTTGAATATTAGTATTATTAATTTTAATTAATTGATCATCATAAAGATTACTGGTAACTCCCTCACCTGCTTGAATTTCAACTTTTGTTCCATTGGTACCATTAATACTTACATTTTCTGAACCTAATGTTACATGGGAAGCAGTCTTTACATATAGATCATCACCAATTTGTACAACATAACCAGTACCACTAATTGTGTTTCCATTTGGAGTTGTCGTATCAATTTTTACCAACCAAGAAACATCTTGGGCAAATGCAAGTAAAGATAAACAAAGTAAGAGTAGACTAAGCTTCAAGCTGTGCTCCATTAATAATAAAGTTCTCATCACTAATTTGATATAGACCGTTTTCAAATAGAATCACTTCAGGGCACTTTTTTCTAAAGCGTGAAAGTAACATTTTAAAGCGACTTTCAGCAGCTATCCAATCAATTTTATCTCCATAAAGACCATGAATTAGCATATCTTTAGTTTGTCTTCCGCTTGATAAAAGTTCTATCAATTGGCTTTCAGTCTTTGTTAGCTTCACACTTGATTTTGCTTCTTTTACAGCATAAAGCCTTTCTTGCCATGTTGGCTCTAAGTGATCAACAACAACTTTCTTATTGCTATCCCCTAGCATTACTTCTATTACTTTTAATGACTCGACTGATTGAGTGATACTTGCGGCCTTCACTTTTTGATAATCAAATAATGCCTCATTAAAACGACCTAGATCGATAAGAACATGACAACGATGAGCAAGTGCTGAATAGAAGTGATTAACTCCAAAGTCACTGGCCATTAAGTCTAATGCTTGATTTATGAATTTAAGTGCTAATTCAAAAGCTCCAAGTTTATGATGTTCACGACTAATATTTAAATAACAAATACCTTGTACGATTGGATCGTTCACTTTACTGGCTTCATTGGCAACAAATGTATAATCTAAAATTAATTTCTTACTAGTATGCTTTCTACTTTCTGCAACAACGATATTTAAAAGTGACTTGATGGCCTTTTTGGGAGCAATACTTTTAAGCGTGCGATAAGCATTTTGAAAGTAGACTTTGCTTTCTGTATAAGCACCATGATTTAAACATGCAAGTGCAGTAATAAAAGAAAACTCTCCATAGAAAGCTGTGGTTTTATCTTCATAAAAAGCCTCTACAGCTTCAAAAGATTCTAAATCAAATTGCTGAGTTAAAACTTTGAAGCGTAATTCTTTTAATTTAAAAAAATGTGG
>CAJXHA010000396.1 GCA_913053615.1 uncultured Bacteriovoracaceae bacterium
TCACCTTGATATTTATCGTCACTTCTACAACCTTCGAAGCCTGAAAATTATTTAAGAAGCTAAAATTTATTAAAAAGAGCCTGATGAGCTGAACATGCCCCAAAGGGGTTCGACCAAGGATGGGAGAATTCAGCTTATCCAAAAACATGGATGTTTTTAGATATTCATCCCCATGCTAGTGTCCCAGTTTCTACAAATTCTAAGAACTGAGTAGATACTTCATTCTTTGGTTTCTCATGGCATATTATGTCTAATAAATACCAGTACTTAAGAGTGTCAAAAATCTTAACACCCTGATAATTCTTACAACTTCCCTCGCTGCAAATCTGGCTATTAGATAGAATAAGACATTAAGGAGACCAATTTATGGCGAAAATTAGCGTATACTTCAATGATGCTTCATCACGCTCTATGAGTGGAAAGCTTGGAAAGAAACTAGAGAATTATCTCTACCGCCATGACATTGCTTTTCGTTCTCCAGAATCTCTTAATGAATTACACTCAAGTCTTGCTCAAGATGTAAATGAAGAGTGTGAGTATATTTTCTCTGTTGGAGGAGATGGAACCGCAAATACCATTTTACAAAATATTCAAGGTACTAATGTAAAGCTTATGGTTATTCCAACTGGAACTGCAAATGACTTTGCCAGTGAACTAGGATTAAACCTTAATGTTGATCGCATAATGAAAGTATTTCTACATAAGACATATCAAAATGTTGATGTCTTAAAGGTAAACGATAAGTACATGCTTACCAACGGTGGAATTGGAATGACTTCAAATGTTGCGGAAAAAATTAATCATGACAGAAAGGCCATTCCGGGTTTCAAAAAACTAATGAAATTAACGGGCTCAAAAATCTATCCACTCTATTTTGGAAAAGAAATGATTGGACCGATAAAAAAATACAAGCTTCATATTGAATCTAAAGACTTCCCTTACCTACAAAAAGAAGTTAGTGCTGCAATTTTAATGATTAATAATCAAGCAAAGATTGGTGGTAATTTTCTAATTGCACCTGAGACAAAGAATAATGACGGAAAATTTAATGTTACTATTTTCACTCATGACTCTAAATTGGAGCTCATGAAGTGCACCATTATGATGATGCAAGGAAAATACCCACAAAATGATCCCAATATTATTTCTTTTGAAACAAATGAAGTTGATATTACAGCAATTGATGAAGACATGACATTCTTTGGTGATGGAGAAGTATTACAAAAAGGTCGAAGCTTCCTCATTAAAAATATTCCTCAGTCTCTTAATGTGTGCTCATATGATAACCAGTTACTTTATTGCAACTCATTCTCTTTAGATAATGTGGAGTTAATGCGATGAAAATCTTTATTACTGGAGGTACAGGATTTATAGGTAAAAGAATTGTGAGTATGCTTGCTAGTAAAGTCGATACGATCTACCTACTTACTCGTGCTCATTCCCTAAAAAAAGCAACTAAGACTCTTGGCCATTTAAAAAATGTAGTTTTTATCACCGGAGATATGACTCACGATGATGTGATAGATGATCACAGAGAATTAAATTTGATTCAAAAAGAAGTTGATGCAATTTTAAATATTGCTGGTCACTATAATTTACAAATCACAGAGTTCGATGCTTATAAGAACAATGTGATTAGTGTGCAAAATATTCTAAACCTAGCAAAGAGCTGCAAGAAATTATCCATCTTTCATCATATTTCAACTTATGCTGTAACGGGTGCACTTAATGGAAAAGTTGATGAAGATACAATGGATGATGCAAGGAATTTTACTGATTTCTACGCACGTTCAAAAATGCAAGGTGAAAATATTCTTAGGCATACAAAGCTTGGAAAAACAAAAATCAGAATTTATCGTCCAGGTATTGTTATTGGTAGCTCTGAAGATGGAGTTATCGAAAAAATTGATGGTCCATATTATTTAATGAAATTTCTCTATGAGAACAAGGCATTACTTAAAAACTTAAAGTATCTTAAGCATTTCCCACTTCCATATTATAAGAATGCTAAACTTCCTCTTATACCTGTGGACTACTTAGTCGAATGGTTATTTGAAGCAGTGATGAATCCTAGTGAGCACCAATTGCGTTCATACAATATGATTGCAAAAGATCCTATTCGCCTAGAAGAATTCACTGAACTCATACTTAATGCCTATGGAATTGAAGCTAAACCTTTAAAGCTACCTAGAAGAAAAATATATAAACATGTTCTACCTAAGATTGGTATGCCAGAAGAGTTATTAAACTATATGTACTCTAGTGCTGAATTCTCAGTGGAAAACCGCCTAGAAGATTTTCCTGAGCTTCCAGAGTATGACATGAGACAAATGACAGAAACTTTGATTGAAGGTAGTGCAAGG
>CAJXHA010000397.1 GCA_913053615.1 uncultured Bacteriovoracaceae bacterium
CATAGGAACATGTCCCATATGCTCAACTCCTCCTACTAAATAGACATCTCCCATTCCGCTTAAAATTCCTTGAGTTGCCATGTGAAGAGCTGTCATCGAACTTCCACAAAGACGGTTTACTGTTTGAGCTGAAACAGTTTTAGGAATCTTTGTAAGTAAGGCCGCATTACGACCAATATTATATCCTTGTTCCAGAGTTTGTTGAACACAACCCCAAATAATATCTTCAATCTCATTTGGATCAACTTTTGGATTTCTTTCTAATAAGGCACTCATTAAAGCTGCACTTATATCTTCTGCTCTTGTTTCTCTAAAAGCACCATTTTTTGATTTACCCATAGCACTTCTTACAGCATCGACTACGACTGCTCTTTTCATATCTTACTCCTTACGCCTTATAATAGTTTTGATTGTTCTTAGCACGCTCGATAAAGTTATCAGTTGGTGCATACATTTTTCCAAGCTCAATAAACTTATTAGCTTTTTCCACGATAGTGCTTAATCCAACACTATCAGCATACTTAAGTGCTCCTGCTCTAAATGGAGGAAAACCTAAACCAAGTAATAAGCCCATATCAACTTCTTGTGGGGTATTTACAATATCCTCTTCAAGACAACGAGCACATTCAAAAATCATTGGTAACATCATTCGATCAATGATTTCTTCATCAGTCACTTCAACTTTTCTTTTCACAACTCGGTCAATAATTTTTTGAACACCTTCATCAACTAATTTCTTTGGTTTTCCTTTTCTATCAATTTCATAACGATAAAAACCAAGACCATTTTTTTGACCTAATCTATTCTCTTTATGCATTACTTGAACAATTGTTTCACTATCCATTTTCATTCTGTCTGGAAAAGCATCTCCAATAATACTTGCTGCATGATCACCAGTATCAACACCAACAACATCCATTAAGTATGCTGGACCCATTGGCCATCCAAACTTTTCCATTACTTTATCAATTCTTTGATAATCGACACCATCTTCAATAAGTTTGTTAAAACCATTAAAGTAAGGGAATAAAACTCTATTAACTAAAAAGCCTGCACAGTCATTAACGACAATAGGAGTTTTACCCATTTGTAATGCGTACTGAACGGTTTTTGCGATGGTTGCATCACTTGTTTTTTCCCCACGAATAACTTCAACTAAAGGCATTCTATGAACTGGATTAAAGAAGTGCATTCCACAGAAATTTTCAGGACGTTTTAAATCTTTTGCAAGTTCAGTAATTGAAATAGTAGAGGTATTGGAAGCGATAACCGCATCTTTTTGCACTTTTGTTTCTAGATCTGCTAAAACAGACTTCTTAATTTTTACATTTTCAACAACAGCTTCAACAATTGTATCCACCCCCTCAAAGTCTCCATATGAAAGAGTTGGAGTAATCATTGAAATGGTTTTTGCCATTTGGGCAGTATCAATTTTCTTTCTCGAAATTAATTTATTTAAAAGCTTTGATGCTTCGGTCATCCCCAGTTCAAGAGCCTTATCATTTATATCTTTCATCAGGATCGGGGTCCCCTTACTGGCCGATTGATAAGCAATTCCTCCCCCCATGATACCAGCTCCAAGCACTGCTGCTTTTTGAGTTTTGGTTGTTTCTTTAGTCCACTTCTTTGATACTTTCTTTAGGTATTGATCCCCTAGAAAAACGGTTACTAAACTTTGTGCCTGAGGAGTTTTAGCAAGATAAGCAAATGCCTTTGCTTCAATCTCTATGGCACCACTTTTTTCCATTGCACATGCCTCTTGCATAACCTCTACTGCTTTAACTGGAGCCGGATAATTAGGCCCCGCAACACCAAAGACAAATCCCTTGGCAGTTTCAAAAACCATTGTAGCTTCTGTCTTATTTAATTTAAGTGGTGACTCTTTAAGTTTTCTGCGTTCTTGATAATCTAGCTCTCCACTAGCAGCTCTATCAATAACTCTAAGTGATGCCTCTAATAATTTATCCGCTTCAACCACACCATCAATTGCATGTATTTTCATCGCATCTTCAGCTTTATATTGCTTACCACTAGTAATCCATTCAATTGCGTGATCCGCACCAGCTATCCTTGGAAGTCTAACAGAACCACCCCAGCCTGGCATAATACCTAATTTTGTTTCAGGTAAACCTACTTTTGCACCTTTTACAGCAATACGATAATCAGCGGTTAAACAAACTTCAAATCCTCCACCAAGAGCAAATCCATTGATGGCACAAACTGTTGGGTATGGAAGTTTTTCAAATTCATTTAGATTATTATTCATCTCTAGAATCCATTTTCTAATTTCATCTTCTTCTTTATCAAAGTGAACCATGAATTCTGTAATATCAGC
>CAJXHA010000398.1 GCA_913053615.1 uncultured Bacteriovoracaceae bacterium
CAATTCTATCATCTCCATCTGTGGGGGTTACACCGTGAACTAATTCTGGAGATATTTTAAAAATTGTTACCCTACCTGGAACTCCGGCCTTATTTGATAGAATAATTTTTTTGGTTTTTTCATTTCTTAATTGAAAACATGAGTTTGAATTTGAGCCTTGTGTGAAATCAATACTAAAACCAGCAAGACGAATATCTCCTTCATCACCATGAAAACTTAAAAAATCGCCTTTTGCTCGTGTATACTTTGTAAGTCTAAAACCATCAGCTACGATTTCTTTATGAAAGACCTCACGACAAAACTTATTAAACTCAGCATTAATAAGTAACATCTTTAACTTACCTAGTAGCTTCTTATCAAAGCACCTTTGCATGTGACTGTCTGTTAATTCTGGAGGGATAAAGTTATCAAATTGAGCATCATTTATAAGTAAACTAAGCTTTTGAATAAAGCTAGCTGAGTAAATTTGGTCATTTATAATAAAACCCTGTTCCTCAAATAGTTCACTTGCGTCTTGTGTCATTCTTGCATTATATATTCGAATAATATATAAATCAAAAATTAAATCAGGGGTTTATATGAGTTTAAACGTAGGTATTGTTGGGCTTCCCAACGTTGGTAAATCAACAATTTTTCAAGCAATCACAGCCGCTCCAGCAGAAGCAGCAAATTATCCATTTTGTACAATTGAACCAAATGTTGGAATTGTAGCAGTACCGGATTATCGTATTGATAAAATTACAAATTATATTAAGCCTCAAAAAGTAATTAAAGCTGTAATGGAATTCGTTGATATTGCAGGACTTGTTAAAGGTGCTTCAAAGGGTGAGGGATTAGGAAATCAATTCCTCGGTCATATTAGACAAGTAAGTGCCATTGCACATGTTGTAAGATGCTTTGAAGATAGTGATGTTGTTCACGTTGATGGAAAAATTGATCCTATAAATGATATTGAAGTAATAAATATGGAACTTGCTTTCGCTGATCTAGAAACAGTAGAAAAGAGAATCGCAAACCTTTCTAAAATGCTTAAGTCTCAAGATAAAAAAGTTAAGGGACAAGCTCTTGCAAGTCAGCCAATCCTAGAGAAGTTAAAAGGTATTCTAGAAGAAGGACAAGCT
Source organism: uncultured Bacteriovoracaceae bacterium (assembly GCA_913053615.1). Classification (GTDB taxonomy): domain Bacteria; phylum Bdellovibrionota; class Bacteriovoracia; order Bacteriovoracales; family Bacteriovoracaceae; genus UBA845. The sequence goes on from CAJXHA010000398.1 coordinate 1,122, forward strand.
GCGAGAACAGCAGGTCTTGATGAAGAAGAAATGGAAACAATTAAAGATCTTCATCTTATTACATTAAAAGATATGATGTATGTTTGTAATGTAGATGAGGACTCAATCCTTGAAGATAATGAACACGTTAAAAAAGTTAGAGAATTTGCTGCTACTGAAGGAGCAAAGGTTCTTACTATTTGTGGGAAAATCGAATCTGAAATTAGCCAATTAGAATCGGATGAAGAGAAAAAAGAATTCTTAGGAGACCTTGGTCTCGAAGAGTCAGGCTTAGATCAATTAATTAAAGCTGGTTATGAAACACTTGGCCTAAATACTTATTTTACTGCTGGTGAAAAAGAAGTACGTGCTTGGACTTTTAAAAAGGGTTTAAAAGCTCCTCAGTGTGCTGGAATTATTCACACAGATTTTGAAAGAGGTTTTATCAAGGCCGAAGTATATCATTGCGATGACCTTTTTGAATTTGAATCAGAATCAAAGATTAAGGAAGCTGGTAAAATAAGAATGGAAGGTAAGGAATACATCATGAAAGATGGTGATGTAGTACACTTCCGTTTTAACGTTTAATTTTACTTATTCTTTTTGATCGTATGAATTGAATCCTAAATGAATATCATAAATTTTATTTGTGTGATGAGTATCGTTAATAGTGTCACTTTCATTTAGCATTTTATAAAAGAATATATTTCTAAAAATTAATTTTACATACTTACGAGTTTCTAAGAATGGAATGTTTTCAATATTGTGTAACATTGAATCATTTGTAAGATATCTTTTTCTCCATCTTTTAACTCTTGTCTCTCCGGCATTATAAGCACTTAGCGTATAAATAAGATTTTCATCATACTTATTGTAAAGCATATTTAAGTATTTAGTTCCAATCTTAAGATTAAGGTAAGGCTTATACAGGTGATGAGCTTTAATCCTCTGAAAACGCCTCGCTGTTGCTGGCATAATCTGCATTAACCCTCTCGCACCAGCATGAGATCTTGCTCTATGGTTAAAGCCAGACTCTTGTCTAATAAGTGATAGAGCAACTAGCGGATCTAAGTTTTTCTTATACTTTTTAAGAGTATTATAAAATGGCTTAGGAAATAAATTTTCTAAAACTGTTTTATCAAGTGAGAGCCAGTTTTGATTAAAGCCATTATAAACAATCTTAAAACTTTCTAGGTGATTATCAATAGAGTTTAAAATCCTCGTTGAAAGT
>CAJXHA010000399.1 GCA_913053615.1 uncultured Bacteriovoracaceae bacterium
AACAACTTCCTTATCAACCCAATTTGCACCAGCATTTTTAAGATCTGTTCGAATTGAGTCATAAGATGTCATCTTTCTGCCTTTGACTACATCTGCATTAATTAATGTAGAAGGCCCGTGACAAATTGCCGCTACTGGCTTTTGCTTTTTTTCATCAAAGAATCCCTTGATAAAACTAATCGCTCTTGTATCTCTTCTTAGTTGATCAGGATTGATAACTCCTCCTGGCAGTAATAGGCCTGAGAAATCATTAGGGTCAGCTTCACTCAACATCATATCAACTTTAAATTCATCTCCCCAAGAGCTACCTTGCCATCCTTTAACAGTTCCTTCCTTAGGAGAAACGATAACGGCTTCACCACCTTCAGCTTTAATGGCCTTCATAGGTTCTGCTAATTCGCTTTGTTCAAATCCATCTGTGACTAACACAGCAATTTTCTTGTCTTTTAATCTCATTAAGAACTCCTTTTTTAATGTTCATAAAGAGCATAAACAAAGCTCATTCATTAAGCTTGAAGCAAACTCGAATATATTTTTAAGATTTCTTCACATTTAGATTTTATTTAAATTGCTTTGATAACTTTTTTGAAAAATTTTCTTATACTTTGAATTGGCAAACTTTATCGCCTTTTCAAAGGAGTTTCTTGCCTTGGATTTTTGATTTAAATTTATATAAGTTAAAGCTAGGTTGTGCCAAGCAAATGCATGATCTTTCTTATAACTTAGAACTCTTTCATACATCTTTTTAGCTTTATCATATTTATTTTTATTAAAAGCAATGTTTCCAAGCCCCATATAGGCATTAAAACTCTCAGGCCATCTTTTTAAAATTGAGTGATATGCCGTTTCAGCTTCAGAGATCTTTCCTATATTTTCTAAGCTTGCTGCTGATCGAATATGCTCATGTTCATTACTACTAATTGAGGTCTGCTCTGGAGTAAAAACAGCAAGGCCCCAATAGTCTCCTCTCTTCCAGGATCGTTCAAACTTGACCATATCCCATTTCTTATTCTTTTCTTCTCCAGAGTGCATATAGACAATCTCTTTATCAAGATCGTAGCCATAAACCACAGCATAATGCCAAAGTGGGTACCAATCGAAAGCGAGATTCATAAAAACAATAATAGGCTGGTCATTATTTATTTCAGCAATAAGATTCTCAAAATCTTTAATGGGAGTGGCCATCATTCCATTACGACGAGAACTTGAGATCATATCTTGCTGAAAAGTACCTTTTACTTTTGCAATATACATATTATCCGAGATATCTCTTGGTTGAATATCTTTATCATAATACTGCATAACCATCGCAAGTGTAGAAGGACCACAATAGTACTGTTCTTGCTTTATAAATGGGACTTCTTTTTTAACTTTGGATTTTGAAGGTATATTTTTTTTAGTGTAATTTTCTTTTATACTTTTAAACTGGGGTGCTAAGTGTGAGCACCCCGTAATTAAAAACATTAAAAGTAATTTATAAATCATAATCTTTTAGCAAAATAAATGATAAGGATAACAAGCAATACTTCTAGTAATAAACCACCAGCTTGAGCTTGCTTTGCATTTTTATGTAAGTCTAATATTTCTTTATCTGATAAACTTGCAAGTCTTTGGTCAACTTCTTCCGCCGTTAATCCATACTTTTGAAATTCTGCCTTTAATTCTTTTGAATTTACTATTTCTGAAACTTCAGCCTTAGCTTGCTCAGCATCGACTTCATTCACCACTTCAATAGTGGAAACTAATTGAGTTTGAGTTTTTGCAAGAACAGTTCCTGTGCTTAATGTCCAAGCGAAGATAAAAGTAAAAGAAATCGATAGTAATCTCTTTGAGTTTTTGAAAAGCATAAAATCTCCTTTTTAGCTGTATTCTCTAATATTATGTCATAGAAGATGTACCGTGAAACCGCCTATTAACCATAAACCACATAGAAAACAAATAGACTGCATGAGTATTTCACTCCAGTTATTATCAGTTCTCATCTTCTTTTTATCTTTTAAATATATATAAAGCCCATAAGCCGTTATAAACGAAAACAATAAATTTAAATAGAATGAGTAATCAATTTTAAAGAACTCTCTATCAACGATATCCCCATTCGTTCCTGGTTCAGGCAGAATATTGAAAAACTCAAAACCATAATGGAGTGTGACAGAACTCATTACAAGAACAATTAGAAAAACAATTAAAATATAGATGGCCATTTTCCAACCATAGTATTTTGCTTGAATTCTTAATAAAGGAAAAACGACTAAATCACTAAAAATAAATGCCATAACTCCAGCAAAGCTTACTCCATTAGAAAAGAGTACTGCGGCTAAAGGTATATTT
>CAJXHA010000400.1 GCA_913053615.1 uncultured Bacteriovoracaceae bacterium
CAGAAGCCTTTGAAAATGGAATAAAAAATATTAACACGAATGGTTTCTCTGAAAGAGTTCGCTTAGTACATACAAATTTTGAAAACTTTTCAGAGCAAGACTTTGTTCAAAGTAATCAATTTGATTTTATCTTAATGGATTTGGGCGTTTCCTCTCATCATTTTGACGATGAAAAAAGAGGTTTTTCTTTTAGATTTGAAGCTGACCTCGATATGCGGATGAATATAAGTGATAATGAGGCCTATACCGCTGCTGATTTTTTAAATGAATTAAATGAAGTAGATTTAGCAAATTTGATATTTGAATATGGTGAGGAAAGGTATAGCCGAAGAATTGCTGCTAGAATTATTGAAGAAAGAAAGAAAAATCCTATAAAAAGCACAACTCAACTAGAGGAAATTTGCTTTAATGCTTATCCGGTAAAAGAAAGACATAAGAGAATTCACCCCGCCACTAAAACTTTTCAGGCCCTAAGAATTGCTGTAAATCGCGAGCTAGAAGTCCTAGAGAATACTTTACCAAAGTTGTACGACAAACTAAGAGAAGGTGGAATGGTCGCTGTTATAAGTTTTCACTCTCTTGAAGATAGAATTGTAAAACATACTTTTAAAGAAATTTTTCAATCTCATAAAAATACTGCTAAAATTATAACTAAGAAACCTCAATTACCAAGTGAGGAAGAGCTTGGAGAAAATCCACGCTCTCGAAGTGCAAAATTAAGAGTTTTGCAAAAAACAACTCCAGGAGGGAATTTTAGTGGCAAGAAGAAAGAAAAAAGATAACGAAATCATCACATTTCTAAATCAATTCGTTTTAAACGCAAAAACATTGCCAATAGTTATTTCATTTTCAGTTTTAGGAATACTTTTTGTATTGATAAGAATGAAAGGTGTTGAACAAGATTACAAACTCAATGAAATTGTAAAAAAATCTAAAGTATTAAAAATAGAAAATAAAGAATTGAAAGCAGATAGGGCCAGTGTTCTATCAGTTAAAAAGCTTAAGGGTTTTGCAAAGGAAAATAATTTAAAAGAGCCCGATGAAAAACATATAATTATTATCCCTGAATAATGAAAACTAAAACAACGTTTGTCTTCTTTTTACTTCTATTCCTATTCATCAGTGTTGGTGTTAAGGCTTTCTATGTACAAGTCATAAATAGAGACAAGCTGATTGCTTATTCTCATAGCCAAATCGTCAGAGAGACAAAAACATATCCAAAACGTGGCCATATTCTTGATCGAAATGGAGCTCCGTTAGCAATTAATGTTCAAAAGTATAATATCTTTACTTTTGGTAAGGATTTGAATCTTTTTTCGAAGGAATTAAAAAAACTATCTAAAGTAATTCCTTCAATAAATTACTCTTCAACCTTTAAAGAAGTAAAAAGTAGAAAAAAGTTTACATGGATTGAAAGGAAAATTGACCTTGATGATAACGCTCTAAGTGAGTTAAAGAAATTAAAGACTATTGTTGTTGAGTCTCAATCTTCTCGCTTTTATCCAAATCATGAATTACTTGCTCAAACCTTAGGTTTTGTTGGAATAGATAACGAAGGTTTATCTGGAATTGAATATTTCTTCAATGAAGATCTAAAGGGAGAGGCCTTAATACATAAGTATTTTAAAGATGCTAAGGGTAGACCTGTAAAATATAAAAGTGCTATCGTTGACCATCAAGCCAAAGATGTAACTCTCAGTATTGATAAGGATATTCAAGCAGATCTTGAAGAGTATCTAAAAGAAGGTGTTGAAAAGGCACAAGCAAAGATTGGTGGTGCAGCGGTAATGGATGCTGATACAGGTGAAATTTGGGCGATGGCAAATTACCCAAGTTTTGACCCTAACAGTATAAAGAAAAAAGATAAGAATCATTTAAAATTATCATTTGTAACAGATCCCTTTGAACCGGGTTCAATATTTAAAACCCTCACAGTTCTAAGTGCAATGGAGAATAATATTGTTAGAGGGGACACAAATTATTATTGTGAAAGAGGAAAATTAAGAGTCGGAAAACATTTAATTACTGAATCAGATAGTAGTCATAACTTTGAATGGTTATCGGTTGAGGAGATATTAAAATACTCTTCAAATATTGGAACAACGAAAATTGCCTTTGACCTAACGTTCCCGACTTTAAGTAAAACTTTAAAAAACTTTGGTATTGGTGAGAAGACAGGAATTGAAATTCCTGGTGAATCACGAGGAATTCTCGATGATACTGAAAATGTTTCACCTATACGATTAAGCAATATATCTTTTGGTCAAGGTGTTGCAACTACTGGTGTTCAGATGTTAAAGGCCTATGCAAT
>CAJXHA010000401.1 GCA_913053615.1 uncultured Bacteriovoracaceae bacterium
TTTAGGCCATTTTGGTCGTGATCATTTTCCATATTTGGAAAAACATTATTCTCGAGACATTCACTTTTTTTATACGCTAGTAAGTCTTTTAGTTCTGGATGATTATAATCTATTCCAGAGTCAATGATCGCTACTTTTACTTTTTTATTTGTTTTAAAATTATGGGTCTTATTAATTCCCATATTTATTTTAGGGCTAACAGTAATATACTCAGAATGGAGATCGTCTTGTTCAATTAAAAGATCTTGACCGTGAGGGTCCATATGCCATTTAAGCTTTGAGATTTCTGTTGCACTTAACTCACCTAGTGCCACTAAGAAAATTAAGAGGGCCAGCATTAACTTTAGAAAATTCATTATAGTGCCCTCTCAGTTAACCATCCAGCTAATAACTCACCTTCGATAATTCCAATTTTCCCCATTATTTCTTGTGAAATACTAGGGTGAATTTGGCTCGGTAATTCACCATAAATATCACTCATTATTGGACTATCTCCAGCTTCATCACCTGAGCGAAAACCTTCAATACGTCCATATGCGACTACATTTTCTTTACCCGCACCTTCAATGAACCCTTCTATTGTTACAACTTCTAAGAAGTCCTCTAAAAAGCTATGCCACTTTTTAAAAGCAAATGTAGGATAGTTTTCTAGATTTAGTTTAATTTTATCTAATCGGTATTTATAACTTCTTGCAAGCCCTCTAATATCTTCACGCGTACGACGGTTATACTGTGAGTGGTTTGCAATTAAGTATTCTAAGCTGGCTCTTGGAAGATTTAAAAAACGTTGCATACCAACATTTTCTACTTTCATATTTATTTGTAATTGGTAGAGCATGATTAAATTAGTATTCTGATAAGTCAGTGGATCAAAGATCTCGCTTCCAAACTCTCTGTTTAGCTCACTAAGGTATTTCTTTAGCTTTCCAGAACCAATACTCCACCCATTAAAGACTCTCTTATATTCACTATGAATTCTTTCACCATCTGTTTCTGAAACAAATATTTTATTTTTCGCTCGACCACCGATGGTAAAACCAGGATTTAGTACTTGAGTTTGAGCAAAGCTATAATCATACTCTAAAATGTTTGCAAGAATATCATTTATCGCCTCTGTAATATAACCTTCATAGTCACGCCCTTTTGTTTTTGCATCATAGCGTCTATAAAGATCAATGCTTTCACCACCCATTTGATGGTGTACTTCAATTGAGTGATTAGAGCTTACTTTATTTCTCTTAAAGAATAAGAAGTTTAGAGTTGAACCAAACTCTCCAAGATCATGTTTAATCACATGAGGATTCATGAATGACTTTAGTGGTGCACTACTTAAAGTTAAAAGACTTTTTCTTAATGCTTTTAAATGCTTTACTTCAACTTCACGACTATCAAGAGATAATGGAAAATACTCTGTGGTTGCTTTTGCTTTATGCCAACGTGCTTGAATACCAAGGATTGGGACATAAGTTTTAAGCTTAATTGAAAGTGCTAAACGTAAACTTTGTCCATTATCTTGATAGATATGTAATGTATTTTCATCTTTTCTATGGATGTGCATTCTAGAGATCGTAATTGATGCAGCATTAAAGCTAGCGTAAACCTTTAAGAGCTTTTCATCTAAGAACATATAAGCACTTAGACTTGCTCCAAATTCCGCCATCATATTAGGAGTAATAGAATCACTGATGATAAATGATTCTCCAACATCTAGTGAGTTTTTAATATCACTTGTTATACTTGCAATAAGAATATCTTCATTATTCTCATCAAGTGCAGAAAGTTTATTTATCTTTTCAGCAATACCTCTAATGAGCATTGGGACGGCCATATTCTTATAAGGCTCTTTCATTGCCTTTTTAAGACTCTGAATCGGCTTTACATGAGAGAACATCCTTTGAAAGACAATTCCAGCTCCTGCTCGAAAACTTAAAGGAGTTGGAAGTCCTTCAATTCCGATAACAGCACCTGCGTCTAAATTAAAGCCAAAGTTATCAACTAGCTGAACCTTATTATTTGTTCCCATATAAGAACCAGTAATAATATCACGAGATAAGATAACATTACCTGAAACATTAGGAACAACCACAGCTTGAGTGGGAAAAAACATTCCATCGCGAGCAACAATTTCTTTTAATTTATCTAAATAAAACTCTTCTGTATTCGTACCAATTAATTTATTAAAGCGGCTTATCCCAGCTCTTAAAGCCTCACTTTGTAAGCGACTTAGAGCAAAGCTTCCGAGTTCACTATTTGAAAAAGGAGACTCAGGATCTCCAAAAGAAAAGCGTGAGCTATAAC
>CAJXHA010000402.1 GCA_913053615.1 uncultured Bacteriovoracaceae bacterium
TGGTCCTCTACAAATAGATAAACACGTATTCTAACCAAATACAAAAAAGATGTTTACTAATGGGTCGCTTTGAGCTTAGCTTTTGCCAGAAGTCCAGCTAGTCTCACCGGTTCAGGGACTGCTCCTTGTAATGTGAATTTGTCAAGTACTTTCTTAGCCTTTTTAATATCTAACCCATGTGTCCTTGCATATATTCTATATCCCGTCTTTAGATCTATTAATTCTCGTATATCCAGCTTCTTGTATTCCCCGATTTTTTTTTCCCATTTTTCTGGAAAGTGATGCTTGATAGTCTCTTCTAATCCATCTGATTTTTCAAATGTGACACAGATTATGGGAATCCCTGTTTCTTGTCCTATTCTATTAATATCAATAATGTTGTAGAGACTAATTATTGCTCCTGATAATATGATGACATTGATATCATTTCGCTTCAGTCCTTCAAATATGTCGATTATTGTGTCAGTTGCATCGTCTCCCTCAAGTGTGGTTTCACCAAATATGATGCCATCTATTATCAAATCACTTCGCATTACTACTCCACCAATAACAGATTTTTTTCCTCTTTCTTTCTTGAAGCTCTCTGAAATACCAAGAGCTCTTATGCCGCTTTTTTCTAACTTTATTCGCACGATAAACCTAGATTTAGTTTGGTGGGTAACTCATAAATATTTTAAATAATACTATTCCTTTATTCGAACTTCTTTGGAATTTTCAATAATATGACTTGAAACATGGAATAACCACTGGATTTCTTCTTTTGTCAAAAGTTTATCTTCATTTGCTTTTTTAAATATCTCATCTAGACGTATGATACCCGGTTGTGGAGCAGGAAAAATAACCCCTTTTTTATGAAGTGCTTGAAACATATTTTCTACACTGCTTTCTTCGTTTTGAATATCAAAATATTTTAGGAGTTGAGCAAGAACTTGAACAATAGCGCTTCGAGTTTTTTTGGCAGATTCTGTAAAGTTGTTTTTTTCATACTCACAGTGTGCACTTTTTAGGAGTGTAATCGCTTCGTCTATATCAGCTGAAATAAAGGTATAATTTTGAGGCATAAAGACCTTAGTTTCTATAGTTTCCATATCATTGCTAGAAGTTTTGTTTTGTGTTGCAAAGCGGTACATTACAGACAATACTATAACAGCAGTAATTGTTAGCATGAACCATAATATTAAGTCACCATAACTTATCTGAAAGATAGGTTGCATATCTATTCTAATCAAGAAAATCGTTTCCTATAAACAATTTATTTTAGCCGGTTCTATATAATAATCTGTTGTTTAATTAAAAAACGAAAACTCATCATCTAATCAATTCATTAAAAATAGGTCCATATTTTGGTTTATAAAAAATAATTACTCTTTCTTAATGACCTTCTCAGCTAAGGAAACAGCCGATGGTGCATCTGGAGCCCATCCATCAGCCTCGATCTTGTCAGCCCAATCTTGAGAAGTGGGTGCACCTCCAACTATAACCTGGTAAGTCTCTATATTATTCTCCTTAAGATAAGTGATAACTTCACGTTGATTTTGCATAGTGTTTGTCATTAACGCTGAAAGCCCAATAATGTCTGCGTTAACTGCTTTAGCTTGTTTAAGGAATTCTGCTGAAGGTACGTCTTTTCCTGCATCATGGACATCAAAACCATTTACGCGCAGCATCGTTGCAACAAGATTTTTTCCAATTTCATGAACATCTCCTTTCACAGTTCCTAATAGAATTGTGCCTTTTCTTCCCAAACCTTGACCATTTTTTCCTTTATCGATTTTACTCATGAAAATCGCTACTGCAATCTTCATAGCTTCCGCTGAAAGCATAAGTTCTGTTAAGAAATACTCTCCTTTCTCAAATCTTTCTCCAACTACAGATACCGCTGGGTATACACATTCTTCAATTGTCATTAGAGGGTCTAAACCTTCTCCAAGAAGTTCTTCAGAAATTAAACGCGCTGAATCTTGATCCCCATCTATTATGGCTTGTTTTAAATTCTCAATTTTGTTATTCATCTATTAGCTCTCCATATCTATTATCAAAAAACCTAGTTATATCTACTTGTTCCATGTTAAAAAACTAATGTTATTTTTTTTATAATATCCCTATTAAAGTATATTTTCACGCTACTATCATTATATTATCCATAGTCTACAATATAAATACTGAAATAAATAGTTCAGGCAGTGATTCTGGTAAATTTGAATATAAAAGCAGTGCTCTTTGATTTAGATGGAACACTTACTCAACATAATATCGATTACCAATTTGCAAGAGTGAAGATAGTGGAGGAGAT
>CAJXHA010000403.1 GCA_913053615.1 uncultured Bacteriovoracaceae bacterium
TATTCAAGGACTCGGCATTAGAAAATGAAAAATCAGTCTAGCTGATTTAAGAAAAGCAATGGTCAGCTACATTGACGCTACTATGTTAGAAGGTGCAGAATCTTAATTTTTGCACCTCTACATTGTTCTTAATGAAATTCATTTCTTTTATTTCTATTATCTGCATAACATTTACTTTTAATTTAAGAGCGCAAGATACAATTGAGGATGATCTTAGTGATCAGATTATTGATGAGTATCGCTATCTAGAAAAATTAAAGTACGTGCTCTTACCGCACAAAGGCACCTTTATTCTTCCGTTTAGTTATAATAATAATCCTAATGGTAAAATACCTGAAGAAAGTTTCCCTGCAGATCTAAGAGAGAAGAGGGGACGCTTCAATGATTATCTTGAAACTGAATTTCAAATTTCTTTTTCCATTTTAACCAATAGAAATGTTTTTAATACAGGTTTTAATACCTACTTTGGTTATACCCACCACTCCTGGTGGCAAATTTATAATGATGATTGGTCAAGACCATTTCGTGAAACGAATTACGAACCTGAATTTTATGGTCGCAAAGTATTAAATGAAAAAATTGATTTCTTAGGAGGTCATCTCTTGGCCTATGATATTGGAGCTGTTCACCAGTCCAATGGAGAAGTTCAAGAGAACTCACGCAGTTGGAATCGGATCTTCACTCGAGTTGCATTTGTTCACGATAATCTACTTATTGTACCTACACTTTGGTATCGCCTGCCTGAGGGAAATGAGGATGATAATCCTCGAATGTATCGCTATCGTGGTTATGGAAATGTCGTTTTAAAGTATCGTTATGAAGAACATAATACTTCTTTAAAAGTTATGCCCGGAACTAAGTTTGCTGGTTATGAACTAGAGTATACTTTTCCTTTTGAAGAAGGGATTCGTTATTATATTAAGGCCGGATATGGTTATGGATTATCTTTGCAGGATTATGATCATGAAAATAGACGCATTGGAATTGGTTTTAAATTAGCTGATCCCTTTAGTTATGATCCAAAAGATCCAAAGCTCTAATTTAAAATCTCTTGAATCTTATCTTTAAGTGGGCTTAGCATATTGGCCTCACCATAGTCTTTGGCCGGATCGCCAATAAGCCAATCATAGCAACCACGTCCATAGTCATGGTAATTATATCCCGTGCCTCTTACATGCACCCCAATGATCTCAAAAGTCGTTGCATCAAAAATGGCACTACCTGAATTAACTGAGAAAGTATCAAGGTGGTGGCGAAATGAATTTGGTTGGTCTTCAGTGGCGATAATTTCACTATCATCAGTCAGCTTTTGAGTCACACCTAATGGGTAACCTAAGACAAAGAGGGGAGTAGTTACTGAGTAATTATGATCTAGATTGAGCTTAATGGGTTTTCTATTTTTAACTTTTCTTTTTAGCTTGATAATCGCTACATCGAGCATGCTATTCCAATCAAAAATATAAAGTGGCATTTCATCTTCAATTTCATAAACATTCTCTTTTGGAAGAAAGTGAATATTTTCAGAACTCGTTTTTTTATAATCAAAGGCCACTACGTACTTACTAGGATGAAAATTATCATTTGGATCTGGATCTAAACAATGAGCTGCTGTTAGAACAAGATCTTCAGCAATAAGCGAGGCCGAACAATTAGCCAGTTGATACTCGTTAGAAAAATTAGCATCTGCACAGAAATTAAATCCATCTTTTAATGTCTTGGTTTTAATCTCATAACCTGTTTGAGTTTTATTTAGTTTCACTTTTTGAATGAGACTTGGAATGCTGCTGGAGAGTGCTTTAATCTTTGGATCTTTTATTTCATGAAAATCTTGGCGATCATCGCCGTGGAAAATACTCGCAAAGAGAATACTAGTAAAAGTTAAAAGGAAAAAGACTATTTTCATAGTAAATCAGTACCTTACTTTTCATTTTGATTCTAGCAAGTGTGTAAAAATAGAGCTTTTAATTAATAATGTTTTGGCACCTTAATTGCTACTTAATATATAGGAAAAACGTTCCGGCTGAGATTTTAACAGCTTGGAAATGCTAATATGTTAAAAAAGTCTTAATTTGTTAAAATTTTAGACAAGGAGTGACAAAATGACCAAGAATTTAATTATAGTAATAGTCATATTGGCTTCAGCTAAGTCGTGGGCAAAGAGCTCAAAGTATATTCCTTATATAATAAAGAAGGGAGATATTGTTTCCCAATTACTAGTAGATAATGAGTTGACTCCTTTATATGAATCAAAGATGTGGGTTGAGAAAGTTCT
>CAJXHA010000404.1 GCA_913053615.1 uncultured Bacteriovoracaceae bacterium
ATGGGGTTAGAAAATGCCTAAACTTAATTTGACACGTAGAGAGTTTTTAAAAGTATCTGGCGCTTCATTATTCTTAGCGGGTCTTCCTCTTCCTGGCTTTACTAAAGACAAACCGCCAGGCACTATCTCAGTGATTATGCTTGAAGGCGGAATGGATGGACTAACTGCAGTCCCACCATTTGGTGATCCAAATCTCTCTAAGATGAGAAACAGTCTTACCCCTGATAACTATTTAAAGCTAAATTCTTTTTTTGGACTTCACCCCTCTTTTCAATATTTTAGTGGACTCATGGCTAAAAATAATGCCTCAATCGTTCATGCAACAAACTTCCCATACATTTTGAGATCTCACTTTGAGGGTCAAAATTTAATGCAAGGTGGAGGACTAAGTCCGTTCTCTGAAACTTCAGGTTGGCTCGGTAGGTCCCTTGAACTCGCTAAACTTCCTGGAAGGTCGCTTTCACTTGATATGCCCTTAATTCTTAGGGGTACTGATAGAAATGACAATTTCTATCCTGCTAGCATAAGAAGCTCAAGTAATTTAAAGACTAAGCTAATTGATATGATTTCTATGTTTCACTCAAAAGAAGGCTCTTCAGTCTTTAAAAAAGTGAGTAAAAAAAGCACTCAAAAAGATTCAATAGTGCCAAGAGATCCTGCAAGTTTAGCTAAATATGCTGGTAAAGCAATGTCTCAAGAAGGTGGTCCTTTATCTTCGGTTATAAAAGTCACCCAATTTGATACGCATGCAAATCAAGGTGCAGATGAATTTGGTAAACACGGTAAGCTATTAAAACTCGTTGATGAGATTATTGCTGGCTATAGAGAAGGTTTAGGAGATGCTTGGGATAACAGTATTATTCTTACTCTAACGGAGTTTGGAAGAACAGTGAGAGTAAACGGCACCTGGGGAACAGAACATGGATACGGCTCTGCTGGGCTCTTGGCTGGAGGCTCCATTACAAAAAGTAGAGTTATCTCTAAGTGGCCAGGGCTTGCAGAAAATGAACAATTTGAAAAAAGAGACCTAATGTCTACGATTGATTATCGATCCGTTTGTGCCGCATGTATTGAAAAATCACTTGGCCTAGATCATGACATCATTGCTGATAAAGTTTTCTTTACTCCTGAACTACCTCGAGTTTACGATTACATTTTTTCCTAAGCTTAATCTAATTTAAGGAGTCACTATCTATTACTTGAAATCACTTATGAAGTTCAAAAGGATACTATTAACTCTATTTCTTGGTATAGGTCTCATCGGAGTATCTATTGCTGGCGCTTATGATGATTGGACAGATGATGTTGTATGCATGTGGCTTGACATGAAACCAACAAACGAAGGCTACAAAGCAGAGGTACAAAAAAGAGGAATTGGCTGCGAAGGTGGTAAGGCTGTTGCAGGTGCGGCACAAACTAATAAAACCACTTCAACGAATAAGAAAACAACAACTTCGAATAGAGCATCCTCTTCTGTTGATAAAGAGATAACAATCTACGACATTGCTTTCTCTCCAAAGGTTTTGGAGGAGCTACTAAAATTAGTTGTCTCTCAAACCGACTATGACTTTAGCAAACATAAACTGACTAATAATGTTAAAGATATAAGATGCACCTTCACAATATATCGGGTAGTTTATGAAAACTCAGAATTGGGGGCAATAGAAGGCTGGAGTATGGCTAAAGGCGGTATAAATGTACAAGGTTCTGATGTAGAGTTTACTAAAGGCTCTTTTTGGCAAATGGGTGGACTATCTACTGACCCAAGTTATCTACAAGATGAAGTTAATATTAAGCTTACAGAGGATGGGCACTTTGTTGGCAAGATGGCATATTTTACTCATACTGTGAAAGAAGGCGAAGTCCCAAGGAACCCTCTTTATCCGATATTAACGAAACACAAAAGATCTAAACCAATAAATCTTAAAAGTATTGGAGATTCTGCTGAAATCTGGATAGATGTAGAAGATTGGGCTGGTGGTATTATGCGTATTAGTAGATGCAAATATTTATAAATACCTTTAATAATTCTAGTAGATTTCTATAAATACAATTGATTAATATTCGATTGATTCTATCATCAGCTGTAAAGATTCATTCCCTCGAAAAGAATTAACGTTTAACTTATATGCAACTCTTACTTGCTTTGTTTTAAGTTTTTCTTGAAAAAATGCAATTCCTTCAAACATAGCTCTGTCATCTATCAATTTCAATGTGCACTTGAGATGTTTTTCGCCGACAA
>CAJXHA010000405.1 GCA_913053615.1 uncultured Bacteriovoracaceae bacterium
CTCCACACGAAAGGTGTTTAAACACCTTTCGTGTAGTCTATTAGACTTCTAATTAGAGTCCCCAAAAGAATAAATATAAATATAACGTAATGCGAAAGGTTTCACCGGCCTTTCGCAACTTTGGATTGCATAATTGTTTTGGATCAAAACATATTTATAGCCTGTACAAGCAAGTTTAAATTGGGTTTAATAATAATTATAAACAAGGAGGAAAAATGGGAACACAAGCAGCAACAAGCTCGAAAGTGTCATCTTCTTTGGATACCTCTCATTTAAAAGTTAAATTTCCATTCAAAGCTAAATACGGTAATTATATAAATGGTAAATTTGTTGAACCTAAATCTGGAAAGTATTTTGATAATACTACTCCGATTACAAATGAAGTTATCTGTCAGGTGCCACGTTCGAACGAAAAAGATATAGATTTTGCTTTGGACGCAGCTCATGCGGCTTTTCTAACATGGGGAAAAACTTCAATCACTGAGAGATCAAATATTCTCAACAAGATTGCTGATGTCATAGAAAAAAATCTTAATCTTTTGGCAGTGGCAGAGTGTTTGGATAATGGTAAGCCGATTAGAGAATGTATGGCTGCCGATCTACCATTGGTAATTGACCACTGGAGATACTTTGCTGGAGTAATTAGAGCGGAAGAAGGTTCGATAGCTGAGATAAGTAATAGTGAATATTCTTATCATATACCTGAACCACTTGGTGTAGTTGGGCAAATTATACCTTGGAACTTCCCACTACTTATGGCTACATGGAAATTGGCACCGGCATTAGCAGCAGGAAACTGCGTAGTGTTGAAGCCAGCTGAACAAACACCAGCTTCTATCATGATATTGATGGAACTTATTGGCGACTTAATTCCAAAAGGTGTACTCAACGTAGTTAGTGGTCATGGTCTTGAAGCAGGCAAACCTTTAGCTTCTTCTAAGAGAATCAAGAAGATAGCTTTCACAGGTGAAACAACTACTGGACGTTTAATTATGCAGTATGCATCTCAAAACCTAATTCCAATAACTTTAGAATTAGGCGGAAAATCTCCTAACATTTACTTTGAAGATGTTATGGAAAAAGATGACGACTTCTTTGATAAATGTCTTGAAGGTTTTGCTATGTTTACGCTTAATCAAGGGGAAGTATGTACTTGTCCAAGTAGAGTGTTAATTCAAGAGTCTATCTATGACAAGTTCATGCAAAAAGCGATTGCTAGAACAAAAGCTGTTAAACAAGACAATCCTTTAAAAATGGAAACTATGATTGGTGCACAAGCATCATTAGAACAAATGGAAAAAATAAAATCTTATCTAGATTTAGGTAAGAAAGAAGGTGCCAAAGTTCTATTGGGGGGTAGTGTAGCCAAATTGAATAGCGGTTTACAAAAAGGTAACTATATTCAACCGACTATTTTTGAAGGTAATAACAAAATGCGAATATTCCAAGAAGAAATCTTTGGACCAGTAGTATCAGTTACCAAGTTCAAAGACGAGGCGGATGCACTAAAAATTGCAAACGATACTCTTTATGGATTAGGCGCAGGTGTTTGGACCAGGAATGGTAATCTTGCTTACAGAATGGGAAGAGCGATACAAGCGGGTAGAGTTTGGACAAACTGTTACCATGCTTATCCAGCCCACGCTGCATTTGGTGGATACAAACAGTCTGGTATTGGAAGAGAAACTCACAAGATGATGCTGAATCATTATAGACAAGTTAAAAATTTACACGTGTCTTACAGTGAGAAAAAATTGGGTTTCTTTTAACAGATGTATTATAATGGCCCGTGAATCTCACGGGCCATATAAAATATGAAAGTTAAAGCTACATTATCAGCAAAAAAATTACTTACCGATCTTAAAGAAGTTCATGGAAATGATCTTTTATTTCATCAATCCGGAGGATGTTGTGATGGAAGCGCTCCTATGTGCTTTCCAGCAAAAGAGTATCAAGTTGGAAACAGCGATGTAAAATTAGGAGAAATTGAGGGAACGCCTTTTTACATGAACGAAGATCAGTACGAAAAATGGAAACATACAGATTTAACTATTGATGCCGTAAAGGGAATAGGCGGTATGTTTTCATTGGACAATGGAACAGGGCGTAGATTTTTAACAAAATCAGAAATTTCTCTAGTAGAAGACGATAAAACTAAATAGACAATAAATAAAATATCTGTATTTAATAGAATATGAGTCAGATTTTATTAG
>CAJXHA010000406.1 GCA_913053615.1 uncultured Bacteriovoracaceae bacterium
TTTTTTTCTTCCCTTCATTGCATTTAATTTATTAAGTCCACTTTCATAAAAATGTGGAAATTCGTTATTTATAAAGTTATCTTTAATTTGGTAGAGCTTTTTTAAAGAATTTATATTCTCACCATAAGATTTTAATAGCGTTTCTAAGGATTCTACTTGAGCCAATCTCTTGTCTGAACTTATAGATGATTTAACTTCTTTTAACTTTATTTGTAGACTAGAAAAATTCTCGTTAATCTTATCTAAAACGGCATTACTACCACTCTGCCCATATACTTTTACCAATCTTTGAATATCTGAGATTTCACGACTTATATCTAAGACATTTGCAGAACTTTCAGAAACATTTTTTATACGTATTAAATTTTCTTTTTCTTCTTTTAAGTTTAAATAGGATTGATATGCAATCAGTCCAATTGCAATAAAAACGAGAGCAAAAGCAATACCTACTCTAGTCGCAATATTTATATGTATCTTATTTTTACTTTCTTGCACTAAAACCTTAAGAGTTTAAAAGCTCATACCATTTATCTAAGCTATAATCGTAATTATCCATAACTGTATTCCATACAGCGATATTGCTAAACCTATTTATATATGAGCCCCCATTTCGCAATTCACCAGCTTTCACTGATATCTTTCCATCAGTTCCTTTGAAGTCTTCATTAGCGACTTTACCTTCGTACCAATAGTCCCATTCATTTTTTGGTAAAAGCTCTCTTGAGCGCTCAGAATTTGAAATATAATATCCCTGCTTTGCGATAAAAGCTCCTGGATATCCTGAAAGCCACCAATTCATATACTCATATGCGGCATCTTTCACATGCCCTTTTGTCTTTGATGATAAACACATCACTCCATGCCATGCTCTATAGCCCTCTTTGGGTGCGGCATAGCGAACAGGTATCCCCTGTCCTCTTGCACCTGATACTCCAGGTGAAAACATACTTTCAATTGAGACTCTTTTTTTCACCATAAAATCTATCGACTGTGGTACTGAACTCCAAAACCCGGCAAAATGACCATTTTGTTTTTTTGCTTTTATAATCTCAAATAATTTATCCAATTCATTTGTTGTCATATTTCCAATATCTTTAAATGTAATTAAGCCTTGTGCCTGTGCCGCGAGAGCTAAGTCAAAAATACCTATTGTAGGTGCATTTACTATTCCAACTTTACCTTTATACTTATCATCTAGTAACCAGCCCCAGCTTTCTTCAGTGTAGGCAGTACCTTTAGGTATAATATTGGTATTGTATCCAAAAGAATCAACATTATGAACATAAGGCATAAAGCTAATATGCTTAGTCTCTTTGCTACCAAGCTCTCCATCGTCTTGTACGTACAATAGCTTATAAGGAGCATCACCAAATCCAATACGAGCTGACTCAGCAATTTTTCCAGTTTTAGTTAAAGGATTTATTTCTTTCCAATATTTTAATCGATCTATTTCGATGCTTTGAATTGCACCTGCTGACCAAAGTATATTTATGCTATCTGACCATTGCTCATAAAGATCAAAACTCTCTGGACTTGCAGATGCCTTTTGTAAAACTGCAGCTGAACCGGCTGGTGTAAACTCAAGCTTTATGCCTAAATCCTTCATTGCCTTTTGCCTTAAAGTTTCTTGTAAAGTTACATGTGTACCTAAAACCCTTACAGTTGGAGTTTTTTTAGCAATAATATATGGTGCATGAATCGCAAGTGAAGTCGCACCAACAACTTTAACACTATCTTGAATAAACTCCCTTCTATTAGATTTCTTCATTATCTTGATTCCTTTAAGCATATTCTTTATCGGTGAAATATTTAAACTTTCTTAATATTTTATTAGAAAGTATGACTTTATCAAACTTAATTCTTTATATCTCAAATCTATTCATATATATTATGAATATGAAACTAATTGCATCAACTATTCTTCTGACATTATCTCTGGCTTACTCTCACTCAATGCACGTCTATCGTGGAGGCCCTCTAGAAATTATAAAAATTGGCCACCCGACACTGACTATGGTGGCTGAAGATGTCGATCTAAGTGAATTAGAAACTAATGAAATGCAAAGTTTTATTGATGATATGATTAAGACCATGAAAAATTCTGGCGGCGTTGGTCTGGCCGCACCTCAAGTAAATATTTCTAAGCGACTTTTTGTTATGAAGCCTAGCTTCTTTGCTAAAGCAAGTGCGGTCATTAATCCACTTATT
>CAJXHA010000407.1 GCA_913053615.1 uncultured Bacteriovoracaceae bacterium
TATTAAACGTCTTGAAAATGAATTACGCGTTCTAACTGATAGAACAAATAATGCTTATGCTGAATACGAGTCTAGAGAGAATTTATATAACTCATACTTAAAAGAAGCGAAAACAATCGGGCAATCACAAATTGCTCCAGCATCTAATCTTGCAACTAATAAGGGTAGCGAGATGGCCAATATTGACGGTGAGAAATATGGTATGGATGTATCTACAAAGTTTGGTTTAGCTCAAGCAAAAGCAATTGGTCTTATTAGAGGTGAGCTTAAAGGTTACCAAGATGGATATAATGATGGTTATGCATCAGATGCTTCAATTGATGCAGGTACTATTGCAGGTCAAGAGAATGGTAAAGCTCAGGCTTATGCTTATGTAAGAAGAGTGTTTAAACCACAATATTTTGAAAATCATTTAATGGCACTTATTAGTACTAGTAATCAGAAGAGAGATGATTATGTTTCTGTAAGTATGTCTGCAACTGAAAAATCAAATGAAAAGGAAATGCAGGTATTAGAAGTTTACTCTGAAGTCGCTCAAAATATTGAAGATTTAAGTATGGGGGAAATTGATGCTTCAAGAAGACTTAGTACAGGTCTTGATTCATCTATTGAGACTGCACTTAGAGAAAGTAACTCAGTTGTAAGCCTTAAGGCGGATTTAATTAAACCACAAAGTGTATACAGTGCTCCCTCAGCAATCCCATATACTAATGTTGATTGTTCTTCAGTATATAAAGATGTTGCTGATTATATAGCTGCTTGTGAAGCATCATTTAAGAGCTCATTTAAATCAAAGTACTTAAATGAAGTCTATGCAGAGTATAAAGCATTATACCCAAGAGTTTTTGCTGATACTTTTAATGCTAATGAGCCAGTTGTGCGTGAACAAAATTTTGATGCTCAATATAAGCCAGCTTATGATATGGCCTATAATGAAGGTGATCTTGCTGGTAAAGAAGATATCTATAATTTAAGTTATAAGAAGGCCTATGATCAGGCGTATGCAGAGAATATCGCTCCAGCGAAAGTTGTTGCAAATAAAGAAGCTCTAGATGAAGTTAATAGTTGGTTAAAAACTTCTCCAATTGTAACTGCAAAGTCGGCTAAGTTTGCCTCTCCAACTTTACGTGGTGGGGATTCAACTAATATTTCAATTGATTTAAAAAATATTTCAGATGTCGATGCATTAAATAGTGGGACAGTTAAGATTAAAACAAGTTCTAATCTAGTGTTTGAGAAGAATATTTTTGCATTAGGAAAAGTTGTTAAAAGAGGAAGCTCAGTAGTTAGTATTCCTGTTAAAATTAACTCAGATGCACCATCTGGTGAATTAATGAAGGCAGAGTTAGAGTTAAACCTTCCAGGAGATAAATACCAATCAGCTCGTGTTGAAAAACTGAGCTTAGTGCAAGAGTTGATGTTAAATCCAAAAGCAGCGACTAATTTAACTTATGATCCAAGTCCAAGAATTAAAGGTGTGTTTAGATACTATAGACATACTATTACTGTAGAGCTTAATCCGGCAGTTGAAGACATGAAAGAAGGATATGAGATATCTTTAGTGGCAGATGGTGAAGCAGCTCCACATATGACTCAGTATAAGACAAGTCATAAAACGAATAGACTGCGCTTAAACCAAGTCGAAAAAGTTAACTTTGACTATGCTCTTAAAAAGTCTGCTGACAATAAGCTTTTAAAAGTTAATCTTCAAATTAGCTACCAAGGACGCGTTATTAAGACAGAAGTTCTTGAGTTAAGACCTCACTAAAATTTGTTGAAAATTGTATAAATACCTTAGGGCACTCATAAGAGTGCCCTTTTTTTTGAAACTATTTTATCTCTTTTGGCTATGTCAATTTTACAATTAGTCTCGTCATAAATGCCTATTGGTAATAGAAAGCACTATTGATAATAAATAACATTTCATATATTTGGGGTAACTATGAAGTACAATATCTTGGCCGTAATTAGCACAATCGCACTTTCGAATATGGCATTTGCAAAGTGTCCAAGTCCTTTAAATTTAAAAGACTTTAAAACCAATCCAAAAGCATTTATGAATGCACACATTCAAAAATTTGATAAAGACTGTCAAAAAACAAGCTTTAGTGTTTTCAGTGCTGAGCAAATCGCGACAAAAAGTTATGTTGCAAATAAAGACGGTGAAAGAAAATCAATGTGTCACTTAAGTGCAG
>CAJXHA010000408.1 GCA_913053615.1 uncultured Bacteriovoracaceae bacterium
CAAGCTTTGCAAGTGAGCCAAGCTGTGAGGATTCATTAAACGAACTCTTTGCAAATTATCAGGGGGATCGTTCAAAAATTGATGATTTTTTACAAATACAAGCTGGCATAACAATGCACCGTTTGGCCTATGCAACTCTTCGTAATTCTCATTCTAAAGAGCAGTACCGAATTGAAAATGAAATCTTAAAACTATTAGAAGAAGTTAAATCTAATTATGAAGATGATAGTGAATTTCGTGCGGTTTATCAGATGTACCATCATCCGGATAATCGTTTATCACGAACGGCCCTCGCTAGAGTATTACCGTATTTAAGTGATATTATTAATGAGCAAAATGGTGAGCAAAGTGCCTTTAGAAGAAAACACTTTAATATAGGTTTAAGTGATGTCCGTATGCTGGCCATTTTAGCTGAAAAAGAAAACCTCCGTTCTAATGGAGTGTATGATCATCGCTTATTTAAAAATCATGCCCATGATAATTCTATTTTAAACTTCACAAAAGTTATCAACTCTAGTGTTCGAAATACAGATTGGGATAAAGAGAATATGCTTAATAATTTTGAAAAGCGTATCTCTAGTTTGATGAGTCAGGCAAAAGAGCTACTCACTGATATTGGTATGCCTCAAGCATGTCTTGAGACCTTTGGGAGGTGTACTAAAGAAGATAATGGTAAGGTTATTATTGATGAGGAATTTTTAAATTTAATTGGTAGTGCTATTGATAGGATGGATAATCAAGCCGATCTGGCTTTGCGCTATGATGATGTATGGCTTTATACTAAGTCTCGAATTCATGGAACTCCTAAGGGGAATGAGCACAATAAAGTACAAGTCACAAACCCTGAAAGATCTCCGCAATACGATCCACCATTAGAGCAAGAAGTGATTACACCTACTCAAAGTGATGAAGAGGTGGTTTTAGATTATTTAGTTGCCCATGTATTAGATAATGCTCCTCATTTATTTACTAGAGAAGATCTTATCGGCAATCCTGAATTTACAATTGCACTAGCACAAGCAATTGATAATGGAATATTAGCAAAAACCGGGGAGAATCGTTCCTTTTACTATAATGGTAAAAAATATATTCTTCCGGAATTATGGAATGGAGAATACTCAGAGCTTGGTTTAGGTAGAGCAGGAAGTGGAGTGAGTACTTTCTTTTCTCGAACTTTTAGAATTGATGAATATGATGAAGACGATATAAATATTCCAAGTAGTATTCCGAATTCTTTGCACGATGACTTTATGACGACAATGAATGATCAATGGGAGAACTTTGATCATAAGTACGCTTTTGAATTTAATGGAAAATTATACCGCTATCCAGATGCGACACCTATGGAACAAGGTCTCACAATTTTTCTAAGTGAGTTTGAAGCTAGCCGATTAAAAGTTGAAACACCAAATGTTATACCAAGCATTGATAATCCTCTTGTAAGTGAAAACTTAAGTGAGATTGCAGAGGAAGTAAGAGATGGAAACCGTGGGGTTATTCTTGGTGAAGAAGTTAGGCATATTTCTGGAGCTCCGGTTGATTTAAATCGAGAGTATGCCAGAGCAAAGTCTGAATATAATACAACTAATAATGTTGTAAATGAAGAGAGTGATGAAGTTGAATTTCCAGATTTAGATGAAATTGAAGAGCTTAACCGTGAGCATCCACATTTAATTCTAAAGGCCCTCGTTGATAGAGACCGTGCTTTTAAGAGTGGCGATGATGTTATTGATATGTATCGATCTCGTAGACTTGATAGAAGTCTTGCTATGAATACGATTGTCGAGTCTCGAGTTGCCGCTGGACAAAACTTTGAAGGAAGTGATTTACATAATGTGGATACCCAAAAACTAAAAGATAATGCATTAGCAATTATGAATGGTGATAATCTTTTTGAGAGTGGTGGCAAAGAATACTATAGTGCTAACGGAAATGAAGTGAGAAGAGATATAGCCAATGATACTAATTCTTCACATATTGAAGGGATGGTTGATAGTGAATTGGTACACGAAAATCTCATTCGTTTAAATGGACTTGATAATGAAAATTTAGTCATTGAGTATTTCGCCCAAAACCCTCATCCTAGTTGTGAGTACATCAGTATTGTTAATAAAGAAGACTCAAATTTAAAAGTGTATCGCTATGAAGGGATTCGAAAAATTCAAGTCTTTGA
>CAJXHA010000409.1 GCA_913053615.1 uncultured Bacteriovoracaceae bacterium
TTTCTAGTATTTTATTATTCATATTTATTGAGAAATTTCGTTGAGATATTTTAACGTCATCTATACAACTTTCAATCATTAGTAGTAGGATTACTACTTATAAGAAATAACAAGGATTTTTTTTAATTCATGATTTGTGTAAGAACACCATTAAGAATTGGCCTTTTTGGGGGAGGAACAGACATACCAGATTTCTTTCTCGAGAGAGGAGGAAAAGCAATAGGTTTTACTATAGAAAGTTATATTTATATACAAGCAGTCGAAGCTGAAATTAATCAGGGTTATAAGTTCCGAATTAGTTACAGAAAAAACGAAGAGGTAAACTCAGCTGAAGATATTACTCATCCCATCTTTCGAGAAGTATTAAAGAAATATAAATTCGACAACCCTTACGCTTTTAATACTATTTCAAATTTACCCTCTGGAGCAGGATTGGGAGGTTCTTCTTCTTTTACAGTAGGTCTTCTCTCTCTTATAAACAAAATAAAGGGCTTAAATAAAAAAAATCTAGATTTAGCAAAGCAAGCTATAAATATTGAGAGGGTTATTCTTAATGAAAAGGGTGGATGGCAAGACCAATTGCATGCTGCTTTTGGGGGAATGAATGTTTTTAATTTCTCTAAATCTGGAAATATTTCTCGTACTAAGTTGAATCCTCACCCTAGAGTTTTTGATGATCTTAATAATAATATGTATCTACTTTATTCAGGAAAGATGAGGGTATCTCATGATATTGAGGCTAGTAAAATAAAAACTTTGAATTTTGGAATGCTTTCAGAGTTGCATGATATAGCGAATCAAGCAGAAGATCTTTTGAATAAGAAAGATTGTACAATCCAAGAAATCGGGAAGTTATTAAATGATTCTTGGCTGATTAAGAGAGGTCTTTCAAATAAGGTTTCAGATACAGAAATAGATAATATTTACAATAATATCCTTAACAGTGGGGCTTATGGGGCTAAACTATGCGGAGCAGGAGGTGGAGGTTTCTTTATGGTTTTAGCAAGTAAATCTTCAGCACAAAGGCTTCAAGAAACACTGAACAAAGGCCAATTAAAAAAAATGAGTATAGACTTGGGAGGCATAAAAACTTTTGAATTATGATTAGATCAGGAAGATGGGACCGATCTTAAAAGATGAAATCATAGATGATATTTAATATATTGACGAACTGAAGTTCAAAATAAGCATTAACTTATGAAAAATATTATTGTAACAGGTGGAGCTGGATATATTGGGTCTATTCTTGTACCAGAATTGCTCCAAAAAGGTTATAGAGTCACAGTAATAGATAATTTTCTCTATAAACAAAATAGCCTAGCTAATATTTGTCACAACCCTAATTTCCAAGTCATTAAGGGCGACGTAAGAAGCAAGCACGTTATAGTTCCTCTGATTTCCAAAGCAGATATCATAATTCCTTTAGCAGCATTAGTCGGTGCGCCGATTGCAAACCAAAACTCCGTTGATGCAACTTCAATAAATCTAGTTGCAACACACCTGATGTTGGATAAAATTTCTAAAGACCAGATCGTTGTGATGCCAACCACAAACAGTGCATATGGAACAGGAGATAAGAACAATCTTTGCACAGAAGAATCCGAACTGAAACCCATATCTCAATATGCCACCCACAAAGTTGAAATTGAAAAAAGACTGATGGAGTTTGAAAATTCTATTAGTCTGAGACTAGCAACTGTTTTTGGTATGTCGCCTCGAATGAGGATTGATCTTTTAGTCAATGATTTCACCTATAGAGCGGTTAAAGATGGCGCCATAGTTTTGTTTGAAAGTCACTTTAAGAGAAATTATATCCACGTGAGAGATGTTGCAAGAGCATTTATTCATGGATTAGATAATCATGACTCAATGAAAGGTGAGATATACAATGTTGGATTATCGAATGCAAACTTGTCCAAATTAGAACTGTGTGAAGCCATTAAAAAACATGTTCCAAATTTCATTTTTAAAGAAGATAATTTTTCCAAAGACCCTGATCAAAGAAACTATATTGTGTCGAATAATAAAATAGAGAAAACAGGTTATGAGACTGCTTACACCTTGGATATGGGTATAGAGGAATTAGTGAAGGGCTACACAATGCTTCAGAATACTAGATATAACAATATTTAAACATCCATTCTGGGAATTTCAG
>CAJXHA010000410.1 GCA_913053615.1 uncultured Bacteriovoracaceae bacterium
ACCATTTCTTTTCCATCATCACATCAGCTAAAGCATAGATGTCTAAATCTTTACTATTACTCTTAAATGAAAATAAAGTCGCTTTAGGATTTCCCAACACTTCAAGTTCTGGAATTTCATTAAGCCTTTTTCTCCACTCCTTAGCAACTTCAATTGTTTTCTTGGCCTGCTCAATATATCCATCTTCACCAAATTTTTTAAGCGTTCCCCAAGCAGCAGCAATTGCTCCCCCTGGTCTTGTTCCTGGAAAATTAGGAGAGGCATAGATCCCACCGGGCCAATTGGTTGTAATAAAGAATTGATGTTTCATGTACTTCATATCTTTATATAAGATGACACTGGCACCTTTGGCAGCAAAGCCATACTTATGTAAATCAGCTGAAATACTAGTAACTCCTTTTACTCTGAAGTCCCACTTTTCTATAGGCTCACCAATCTTTTCAAGCCATGGAAGCATAAATCCTCCAACACATGCATCTACATGTAGAGGAATTTTCTTCTTTGAAGCAAATTCACCTAATTCCTCAATGGGATCTATTACACCTTGAGGATACTGTGGTGCTGAAGAATAAATCATAATTGTATTTCTATTAGTGGCCTTTTTCATTGCTTTTACATCTGCAGTGAAGTCATCTTTTGTTTTAATTGGGATATACTTTATATCAAAATACTTACAAGCTTTTTCGACAGCAACGTGTGCAGAGTCTGGAGCAACAAGTTCTGGTTTTAAAATCCAAGGTCTTTGTTTTCTTGCCATCTCTCTAGCTGCCTTAACCGCCATGATAATACTTTCAGTACCACCACTAGTCATTGTTCCCACGCAATTATCATCACCATTCATAAGATTGATCGACATGCGAACAACTTCTCTTTCCATTTTCTTTAAGCTTCCAAAGGCCATTGGATTTAAAAAATTCTCAGAAATAAATTTTCCATATGATTCTTTTAAAAAGTTATGATGAGAATTATCAACTGGATATACAAGACAAAATACTCGTCCACTATCCCAACTATAATCATCTCCCTTCATTGCATCCATTTGATCATAGATTTCTTTTTCAGATAATCCTGCTTTGGGAATGATAACTTTTTCCATAAAAACCTCGGCTTTGATATACTTCAAATTTATATTATTCTAAGTACTTATTATAAGTGTTAACCAATTTATTAACAGAGAGAAAATATTGGCAACGATCATAACTCACCCTATACCTGCCTTAGTAGTTAATCAATTTACAAAAGATATACCGAGTAAACGCTCACTCTTAATGTACTCAATCCTTCTAACAATTTTACCTGATGCTGATGTCATCGGATTTGGTTTAGGTATTCAATATGAAGATATGCTAGGTCATCGAGGTTTTTCTCATTCAATTGTTTTTGCTCTGCTCGTTTCATTTCTCATTGCAAAATTTAGACTTAAATACACTGGTAAATACTTATACCAAGGAGTAATCGTACTTTTTCTTAGCACAATTAGTCATGGTATACTTGATGGTTTTACTAATGGAGGTTTAGGAGTTGGATACTTTATACCATTTGATTCAACTCGCTACTTTTTTCCATTCACACCTATAGAGGTTTCGCCGATTGGAATAAGGAATTTTTTAAGCATGCGTGGTCTAGAAGTACTATGGTCAGAAGCGAAGTTGGTTTGGATACCAAGTATGCTCATATTTCTTTCTTATCTTGTATTTAAAAAGTTGCAGAAGAGGAAAGGTTAATAACTACTTTTCCATTATCAAGTTTTCCCCAAAGAAATTGATAATAAAGGCCATTACTTTTGATATTACACAGTGTTCTTTCACTAAAAGCAACAAAGTTCTTATCGACTTTACAATATTTCTTAGAGTTCTTTTTTAATCTTTTAACAATTTCTTTAAACTCAGCACGGATTTCAATTGTTTCGCTTTTAAAAGGAACATCATCAAGAGTTAATTTTAAATCATTTAAAATATGGTTAAGATTATTAAATGTTTTATTATAGGCCAAATCGATATTTAAAGATTGATCGTCACACCCTGATTGAGTAAACCTTACTTCATAGTCTCCAATAATGCCTTTCATCTTATAAAGTTCGATTAATTCCAAATTAAACTTTTTATAATAACGAGCTAGTTTTACTTTTTCATCTTGATCGTTAATAAGAAA
>CAJXHA010000411.1 GCA_913053615.1 uncultured Bacteriovoracaceae bacterium
CAAGCTGCAAATTCAAGTGTCATTAAAGATTTCTTTCCTAGTAATGATGCTGAAGTTACTGATGATAATAATAGTGCTAATCTGAATGATGTTTATAAATCACTTTTAGAAAAATTAAAACTTAAGGCCTTAAAAAATAAAGGTAATGCAATTATTGGTGTTAATTATAATGTAACTCCAATCTTAAAAGATCAAATTTACTATACAGAAACACAGTATCAAATTACCTGTTCAGGTAGTATTGTTTGGGCAAATCGCGTATGAATAAGCACTATACCCATGTCATTATTGGTGGTGGTATTGTTGGGAGCGGAATTTTTCGTGATCTCTCATTACATGGTGAAGATGTTTTACTGGTTGATAAGGGTGACTTTAACTCACAAACCTCTCAGGCCAGTTCAAAAATGCTCCATGGTGGTATCCGTTATCTTGAAAACTTTGATTTTGCCCTGGTTAAAGAAGCATTACACGAGAAAAAGACATGGACTAAGCTTGCGCCTCACTTAACCAAAGAAGAGATGTTTATTATTCCAGTATATAAAGAGTCTAAATGGCCATTATTCTTTGTGAGAATTGGTCTCTTTTTATATGACCTACTTTCCCTATTTAAAAATCCTCGCTTTTACACTATGAATAAGGTGCAAACACTGAATAAATTACCAGAACTTCGCTCAGAAAGTTTAAAAGGTGCTGGAGTCTATTCGGATGCAATAGTGGAAGATGCAAAGCTTGGACTCGAATGCATCTATGATGCAATTAATGAAAAGTGCCATGCTTTAAATTATAAGGAACTCATAAAGGTTGCTAAAAAAGATGGCAAGTATCAATTAAGTCTTATTGATAAACTTAATCATCAAAAAATGGAAGTTAGTTGTGAGAACTTAATTTTTGCTCTAGGCCCATTTACAGATCAAGTTCTTAAAAAACTAGAAATCCCGTGGAACCCTGTTATGATTCCTTCTAAGGGGAGTCATATATGGATAAAGAAAGACAGTCTAAATATTAAACAACCAATGGTATTACAAACTAGTGATAATCGAATTATTTTTGTCATACCTCAAAGAGATGCGATTCTTATTGGAACAACTGAAATTGCTTTGGCCAAGGATGAAGATATTTTCAATATCAAAGCTTCAGATGAAGAAATTGAATATATCTTACAAAATGTTAATGAGTACTTCCCTAGTGCTGAGCTTAAAAAAGACTGTATTATCAGAAGTTTTGCAGGAGTAAGGCCTCTAGTACAAGATGGTTCAAAGCATCGCTCAAAAGTATCACGTACCCATAAAGTTTATAACCCAACAGAGAATATTTTTGTCATCTGTGGTGGAAAATATACTACATTTAGAGTGATGGCCCAGGATATTGTAAAAATGATTTTCAAGAAATCTGGTAAGAGATATATAAAAGATTTGTCATTAAGGCCTTTAAAGAAAAAGTCAGTGATACCTATGCAAGCTCAGTCATTTATCACTCAGGATAATATTGATGAAATTTTAGCAAATGAGTTACCAAGGACATATGAGGACTTGATTTATAGAAGATTATCTTTAATTGATCCTCAAGATCCTAATATCAATACTCAAGAAGTTAAAAATCTATTTAAAACCTCTTGAGTAAGAATTAGAATCTATAAAGAAGACCTGTATAAATTCTAGGCCCCACACCTGTTTTATCTCTTTGTTGATTAGATGAATCTTCAGCAAAACTATCTGTTCTAGTCTCATAATCAAATTTTACTAATGCACCAAATCCATTATGCATAAAGTACTTTACCCCACCACCAAGATTAATTTGTGTGAATGAACCAGCAACATCATCAGCAAAATTACTAATAGAATCTCCACCATTAAAGGCAGACTGAGTACTTCCTAGATAAAATCCAAATGATCCAAATGGAATAAATTTATAAGTTTTTGATGGTCTCGTCAGAGGATACCAATTTAATCCAAAACCAAAGTATGATGAGTTTTCAGAGGCATCAGTACCTTCAAGTGCTTGGACTGAAACACGTGTTAAACGAAATGAACCTACCACCCCAATACGTGAGTACCACTTAGATTCATCTGGAAAATAATATTCAAAACCAGCATCAATGATTAGATTAGTTTCTGTTGCAGTAAAACTTGTCCCTCCAGAAGC
>CAJXHA010000412.1 GCA_913053615.1 uncultured Bacteriovoracaceae bacterium
CTGATTGGTATTGGGCCTTTACGAGAACTTTACCATTTCCAACTACGTCTTCTGCTAATTGGTGTTTTCCATAATTAAAACAAAGAACATTCTTATCAGAAAAACAATCAGCTGCTACATATTCAAAACCAGACATGTCTCCGGCCTTTAACCTCATAGCAACACACTTATTAGCATTAGCTGAACCAAGATTAATATCAGTATCTTCAGATTTCGCACTAGCTACTTCCTCGTACTGCACACACTCTGGTATACCAGCATCCGTTGGCTCATTTGGCATTTCTTTCATTGGCCCAAAAGTACCTAATCCAATTCTTTCACAACTTTTCATATAACAAGATGTACAAGCTACCGGTGCTTGTGCCTTCAGATAATCTGTTTGAAGATCTTCACCATCTGGTCCAAGATTATTTTCTAAATTAATTTTATATCCAAAATAAGGAAGAACTGGATCACTACCTTTATTATATTGATTCTCAGCAGTACAAATACTACGACAAATTCCATTCGCAGTTGGACTCGAGTCATCTGCAATAGCATCCATTAAGGTATATGTTAAAGTATGTGATGCATCTGCTGTCAGTTCAGTTAACTCTGTTTTCACTCGTCTTTGAAAAGATAGAGCAAAACGTCTACCATCAATTTCTAAAAGTTCTTCATTAGCATTAACTTCGTCACCAGCTCTTAAAAGTCTAGAATCAACATCAACTCTATTATCTAAGCTTGTAAATGAAATAGGTACACTATTTCTAATCCTTGAAGCATCTAATATAGGAACCACTTCATCTTTAATTATATTTCTTACTGCACTTATATTTAAACTAGAAATAAGGTTAAGTGCTTCACTTTTAGAAATTCGCTTATAATAAACGTTATAAAAGCGACCATTTTCAAATAATTGATATGATTTTTGATCGACAACTAAACTATATTTAAACTTCTTCTTATCTGAACTAATCGTTTCTTGAGATTGCTTATTGTAATCAACATCTACAATTTCAATGTTTCCACTATTTCTTCTAAAACTAATAGAAGGACTAAAAGAAACCTCTCCACGTGTTGCAGTGATTTTATTTGGCTTCACATAATTAACAATCATAGGAAGTGTCATTGAATCATATTGTCTTAATTGATCATTTTCAGTTTTTTGGCGACATTTAAAAGACCTTTCATTACAACTTGCATATACAAGTGACTCAAGATCAGAAGTAATGATTCTTCCACCACTTCCAATTAGCTTACCACTTTGAACTTGATTCGAATCCATAATAATTTCTAGTGGGTCTTGACCATTTGAGGCCTTTGAATCTTTGGTAAACCCTGCATAGTTAAGAATAATATCTTTATTTGTGGTTCCCGGACCTGTTGCTGTCAGTGCAACTTCTTTAATATTCCCATCTTGATCAACGATGTCACAAATTCCGGCTTCACCACTCCAAGTAAAACCATCTAGAGTCTTACTTCTTCTTTGGTATTTATAATCAATTTGTTCACTTTCCTTATTAAAAGTTTCATTTGAGTTCGCAATATAATTTGAAGTTATCTTATATTGAAATCCGATCGCTTTCACATCATATTTAATTTGATCACCAGCTTTACCTGTCTCAACCGTTTTTAAATCTCTTGATTTATTAGGCTCAAATGCAATAAATGGATTTGACTCTAGCGGGTTTGTATAAACTGGCTCAATATTGATTTCGATATATGGGTCATATCTTTCAGATAAGTTTTTAGAAAGTCCAACTCCAAAAACATCAGAAGTAATATCAACTTTAAAACACTTTCTATAACCAGTTTGAGGCACGTCTAGGCCATTGGCTTGATAGATAATCTTGTCACACTTTTCATTTTCTACGGCGACATAACCTGCAAAATACTTATTCCATCTCTCTTCTAAGAATAACTCATTACCAAAATCAGGCAATAACATGTATACGTTTGCAAGTACCGAATCCCTAGCATCTGTTCTTACTAACTCACAAACACCACCAGTTCTTAAACCCTTATTATTAACTGAATCAACTAAGAGGTTTTTAACGTTACTTAAAAGGTTAATATTTAAATCACTTACATCACTCATTTTCTTAGTGAACTCACTTGATTTCTTAGACTGAGTACTAATCATAATGACTGAATAAAT
>CAJXHA010000413.1 GCA_913053615.1 uncultured Bacteriovoracaceae bacterium
ATGAACTGCGCATAAATGATTGAGTTGAAAAGTGTTGGCACACAAACCAGTTTTCATCACTTTGGCTTAGAGGAATATAGTCTCTTTCATCTGTTTTATCTTCTTGTAGAAATTGTTCAAATTGATTGCGATCGTAGGCCTTACCATCTGGACACTTAAGGTATTTTTCAAGCTTGGCAGTATTAAGATCGCTGGTGCGTTCACACTCATTTTGTAATACCGGCTCAGCACAAGTATCTATAGTTTCTTCCTGATTCTCACCATTTAGCTCTTGTAGAATAGAGACACTATGATCTACCAATGAGGCAGCGTAGAGATTGAATGAAATGAGTACTAAAAGAGTCAGCTTCATAGTGAGCTTATCGGAAGATTTCTTATAAAAATGTAATTGGGGGCTTATTCATTAATATGCGGAGGATTGGTCTCAAGTCTTCTTTGCATATCATCGACAACGGCCTTTTTCCAAGCTCGGCCTGTAACATCGAATTGGGATTTATATTTTTGAATGTCTAATTGTTCTAGGTTCATTTTGATGGTTTTAAAAAGTCGTGGGAAGTGTTCGCCAGGCTTTTGTACGTGGTGAAGGCCACCACTGTAAGCGATAAGCATATTGCCTTCATTTAGGTTTTCTAAAATGTCTGCTACGCCACCACGAACGGTCATCTTTTTTCCACTAAGGTCTAGTCCGTTAGGTCTTTTCATTCTGCCTTCAGGGGCGATGATGATAACTGAGCGCTCTTCAATCGCGTTCATAAATTCTTTCCAAGTATTATCTCTTTTGCGACTAATGCTGATCATGCCTGGGGAGAGAAACTTCCAAAATTTTCCAACGATGGGACGGTTTAAAGTTTTGTCTGCACCAGGAGCTACCATTTTTCTGGAGAGTCTCCAGAGAAAGGAGAAGGGAACCATGCTCACATAGAGTGGTTCAAAGAGGGAGGTGTGGTTTAAGAAGACGATATAGCGGATCGAATCCCATTTGTCTTTACCCTCAACAGTGAGCCATTTATCTTCTGTTTTATAGAAGATGAGACCGATTATTTTCACTGTACTTAATATGAAAAAGCTAATTAATACTCTCATTTGCCGGTATCATATTGATTTATTTAAGATTTGTATAGAATAATTGGTAAGTCGCATTGAGTTATGAGGTGCTCTAAGTTCTTTACATTACTAGTCATTATTGCTAATCTGCCCCGACATTTAAAAGCAATTTTACTCGCTCTCGGCATAACGATCGGGGGCTAAAATATAAATACCCAGGAGGAATTGTATGATCTATGAGACAGCATTCGTGCTTCGTACAGAAGCTAATGAAGATGCAATCAAAAAAGCTAAAGCAATCGTTGAAGACACAGTTAAAGAAGCTAAGGGTGAAATCTTAGTAAATGATGACTGGGGTGTAAGACAATTTGCTCAAGCAACATCAAAAGGTGTTCAAAAAGGTAATTATCTTTATTTTATGTATAAAGGTGATTCTGCAATCAACACTGAAATCGAAAGACTTTTCAAAATTTCTGAAGACGTTTTAAAATTCATCGTAGTTAGACTTGGTGAAGACGCTGATCAAGAAGCTATAGTTAAGGCTTACCAAAATCCAAGCCACGCAGGTAAGAATGAAAGTGGTTTAGATGCTGAAAAAGAAAAGAAAATGTTCCAAAAGAAAAAGTCTTGTTACTTTTCTGCAAAGAAAACAGCACCAGATTGGAAAGACCCTTCAAGCTATGCTTGGCTTGTTAATGAATTTGGAAAAATCTCTCCAGCTAGAGTTACTGGTTTAAGACCTAAGTACCAAAGAATGGCAACTACTGCGATTAAGCGTGGTCGTTGTATGGGATTAATTTCTTACATGTCTAATCACGTAGCTAGATAATCAGATTATTGATTAATTAGTTACTGTTTAAGATTAAGTACTATGGAATACGGACCACAAGAAACATTTAACTTAAAACCAAATCCGACAAAGCTGATTATGCTTGGATTGATAGCGATTACATTTTGCTTAAGTGTATTTCTATCGGTTTTTGCGGCCATCCCTTTGGCGTTTGGAGTCTTGGTTTATGGAAGAAAGCTTGGGTATTTAAGTGCCTTTGTTTTTGGATTAATAAGTTTAGCGTTATCTTTAGGTGCCGGT
>CAJXHA010000414.1 GCA_913053615.1 uncultured Bacteriovoracaceae bacterium
CTTTCTTGCTTACCATATACTTCAATTTCTGCTTTTGCACGAATTTGAATTACACCTTTACCAGTATGATATGCTGATTTAATACCAGCAGTTCCTTGAATTTCACCTGCAGTAGGGAAGTCAGGTCCTGGAATAATTTGCATTAATTCATCAATAGAAACATCTTTATTATCGAGCACTGTCTTTAGACCATTCATAATTTCAGTTAAATTATGTGGTGGAATATTTGTTGCCATACCAACAGCAATACCAGCTGAACCATTAATTAAAAGGTTAGGTATTTTAGTTGGTAAAACTCTAGGCTCAGTTAATGAATCATCGTAGTTTGGTTGCCAATCAATTGTCTCTTTATCAATATCCTTTAGCATTTCCTCAGCAAGCTTTTTCATCCTTACTTCGGTATACCTCATGGCTGCAGCATTATCTCCGTCGATAGAACCAAAGTTTCCTTGGCCATCAACAACTGGGTATCTCATAGAGAAATCTTGAGCTAATCTTACAACTGCTTGATAAACAGACGAGTCACCATGCGGGTGATATTTACCAATTACATCACCAACAACACGTGCTGATTTCATAAAAGGTTTACTAGAATAATTATTAAGCATGTGCATTGCATAGAGTACTCTTCTGTGAACTGGCTTTAAACCGTCTCTCACATCTGGAAGGGCACGCCCAACAATAACAGACATTGCGTAATCTAAATAACACTCTCTCATCTCATCTTGGATAAGTAGGTTTGTTATATTTCCATGATTATGTTCTGGTGTGTTGTTATTATCATCACTCATTTATATATTCCTTTAATTAAATATCTAAGTTTCTTACGTTTAAGGCATTTGATTCAACAAATTCTCTACGTGGCTCAACACTATCACCCATAAGAACTGAGAATACCTGGTCAGCATCAATTGTATCTTCAATAGTTACTTTAAGTAGCGTTCTATTTTCAGGATTCATTGTTGTTTCCCATAATTGATCAGGGTTCATCTCACCTAATCCCTTATAACGTTGAATGTAAGCACCTTTCTTTCCAGAATTAATTACATATTCAGCAAATTCAGCAAGACTTTCAAAAGCTTCTTCTTCTTTTTCAGTTTTGTATTCAAATTTAGAAATTAAATATTTGCTTACACTTTCATAATGGTTAATTAGATCTTGGTACTCTGCTGAATCAACAAAGTTTGGAGAAATTTTAAACTTTTTAGTTCTTAAAGCTGTTTCCACCTGAACTCTTATTAAATGAGAATCATGCTTTGGATCTTCTTCTATAGTTAAAGTATAGTTTTTAAGTTTTAGATTTTCGTCCGCTTTAATATTTTCCATCAACTCATCAATAATTTTAGTTAATGATTCTTTTGATTTCATTGTTTGAAGATCTAATTTTCTTTGTTCAACAACTTTCTTTAATAAATCTCTATCAAAGTGACGATCATAAGAATTTAATAATGAAGTATATGATTTGTACTTATTAAGTACCATTTCAATTTCATCATTATCTTTTTTATCACCATCGATAATAATTTCTGAATCATCTAAAGCTGTAGTAATTAAAAATTTCTCTAAAGCTTTTTCATCTTTTAGATACTCTTCATTTTTGTTTTTCTTATATTTATAAAGAGGTGGCTGTGCGATATAAATATGACCTCTTTCTATTAACTCAGGAAATTGTCTATAGAATAGAGTAAGAAGAAGAGTTCTAATGTGTGAACCATCAACATCCGCATCAGTCATAATGACAATCTTATAATAACGAAGTTTAGAAACATCAAAGTTTTCTTTTCCAATACCAGTACCCATTGCCTGTACAAGCATTTTAATTTCGTCATTACCAAGCATTTTATCATAACGTGCTTTTTCAACATTTAAGATTTTACCTTTAAGTGGTAAAACAGCTTGATGTTTTCTATCACGACCTTGTTTTGCTGAACCACCTGCAGAGTCACCCTCCACAATATATAATTCACATAATTCTGGATTTTTCTCCTGACAATCTGCCATTTTTCCAGGTAGACCACCAAAATCCATTGCTGACTTTCTTCTCGTTAATTCACGAGCTTTTCTTGCAGCTTCACGTGCACGAGCAGCACCAATACAT
>CAJXHA010000415.1 GCA_913053615.1 uncultured Bacteriovoracaceae bacterium
TTTCTCTAATACCATAAAACTCTTAAAAGAAGAGGGGAGTACTATTAGTGAAAAGTTAGAGGGTATTAAAGGAACTTATTATCGTAAAATGGAATTTTATAATAGTAAGGTCATCTCACCTCTTATTACAAAACATCCATATAAGTCAGTATCAGTGATTCGTTATAATGAGCCTCATCATCCTAAAAAAGGTAAACTAATTAATATTCCAAAACTTGAATTTAATGGCGTGAGTGATCAAGTAGAGTTTCAAAGTGAACTTGAAGACTTACTTTACAGTCCTCAGTACTCTTATGCACACACTTGGGAAGATGGAGATCTAGTCATTGCGGATAATTTTAGTTTATTACATGCAAGAGAGGCATTTAAAGAAAACTCTGCAAGACATATTCAAAGAGTACAAGTTCTTAGTGATCCTCCTTTTGAAAATCCTAATTTGGAGACTTATCAATGAGAAACTTAGAGAAAAATATAAAATCAAGCAAAGAAGTTGATGTTCTTATTATCGGAGCAGGACCTGTTGGCCTCTTAAGTGCTTACCTTGGTGCTATAAGTGGATTAAGTGTTCTCGCCATTGATAAATCCGATGGTCCGCTTAAAGTGGGACGAGCAGATGCATTGAATGCAAGAACTCTACAATTACTAGAAACGATAGGGCTTTTTTCAGATTTATATCCTCTTGGGAAAACTTGTAATACCTCTTCAATTTTTGAAAATGGAGAGTTTGTCTCAAGGCAATCAAAGTGGTGGGATGAAATTGAAGGGTGCTTGCATAAACATTTCTTAATGCTAGGACAAGCTCATGTTGAAAAGCTTTTAGATAAAAAGCTTAAAGATATTGGAAGGAATGTTCTTAGAAGTAGTGAAATAAAAGACATACTTATAAGTGATGATTATTGTCTAACTACTTTAAGTAATGGAGAGAAAATAAAATCAAAGTACATAATTGGTGCAGATGGTTCTCGATCATTTGTAAGAGAACACTTTAAGGTTCCTTTTGAACTAGTACGTCCTCAGATTACATGGGCCGTGATTGATGGAATAATCGATTCTGATTTCCCAAAAGTTCCTGAAATAATCGTTTTTCAAAATCAAACATCAGATGTGGCTTGGATACCAAGAGAAGGTGAGATTGATCGCTTTTATATACGCATGGATAAAAGTGAGTTTACTCAAGCTGAAGTTCTGGAAAAGATTAATCAAGCCATGCACCCTTATACACTTTCCTTTAAAGAGGTAGAGTGGTTTTCACAGTTCTCAGTTAAGGAGTCAGTGGCTGAATCTTTTCACTTTAATAATAGAATCTTTTTAGCAGGAGATGCTTGTCATGTTCACTCGGTAAATGGAGGTCAAGGCCTAAATACCGGTCTCGCTGATGCTTTTAATCTTATGTGGAAGATTTCTAAGGTAATTAAAGAAAAAGCACCTCAATCACTTCTTAAATCATATGAGGCCGAGAGAAAACCTGTCGCACAATCAGTGATTGAATCTTCGGGAGAGCTTGTTCGCTCAACGAAGTTTTCACAAAATGGAACACACGCCAAAGATTATATAAATATTGTTGAAAAAAGAGCTGGGAATATTACTGGAATGGGAATTCGCTATGGAGAAGAGGGGCTTGTTGGAAGCCGTGTTTTTGATTTTAAAATAAATGAGAAAGAGAATAAAACTCGTTTGTATTCTAAACTTGATTACTCAAAATACACATTGCTTATTGCTACGGATAGAGAAGTAAATATACAAATTCCAAATGAGCTTAATGTCATTAAAGTTAGTAATATTTCTTCTCCTTATAAAGATCAAGCAATACTAATTCGACCGGATGCTTATATTAAAGCAGTGTCGTCAATTGAGAATATAGCTAACCTCGTAACGATGGTAAGTACTTGAAATTAATCTCTTACCATCTATTGATATGATCCTTGTCTTAATCTTAAATCTTTATAAAGGCCCGTAGATTTGTTATTCTAAATACATGGATAATCAATTAGTAATTAATGAAATAATAAATATAACAGGTAAGAAATATACCATTACAGATGATGCTCGTATGGAGCCTTTTTGTCGAGGATGGCGCTTTGGTGCT
>CAJXHA010000416.1 GCA_913053615.1 uncultured Bacteriovoracaceae bacterium
CTTGTGCTGGTATGAATAGTGGTGGTGAAGTTGATTTAACTGGCGATCCAATGCAACAGCTAATGAGAGGTATTGCAGGTGGAAACGCTGGTGGTGCAGGATTTATGCAATAAGCCCGCACTAAAATAAAGGGAACACCAAGGAAAAGGGATGGATTTTAAAACCAAAAAGGTTACAAAATTTCAAAATATAATAGCTCCCCTATGGGGAGCCCTACTTGTTTTATCTCTTGTTTCATGTTCTGAAATCACTGAACTTCCTCAAGAAGGAACAAGAGTTGATAAGCTCGATACAACTTTCTACGATACTGGCAAAGGTTATGTTTATAGACAATCTCCTTTTGATGCCAATGGATATGAATTACCTCGTTCTGCAACTTCAGTAGATGGTTGGATCTCAACAGATTTCATAACAACAAATAATGAGCTCTTTAGTTCATGTGCCATGCAAGTAGAAACAGGTTTTTTCACGACGACTGCAGAAACAGTTGGTGAAACTGTAAATGATACTGATAATTGTTTTAGAGTTTTAAATGATGATGATGCTGATACAATTCCACTACAAGCAATCAATGCCGGTTGGAACTACCCTATCAAATCTCAACCTGATGGTTTTTACCAAGTTAATGGTTTTTATCATTCTAATTTAATTATTAAAAAGTTCTTAGAAGCACTCTACTTGGCTCACTCAACGGTGCATTTTCCGATGGGATCAAACTCTGTCTATCCAGTTACTAAGTTTGATTTTCATAATACACTTTCATTTTGGTTTTCAGATGCTGGAAATGAAGGTGTTAGTCGAGCAATAAATGTATATACTAAACAACCGATCACTCCTATTAATGCATATTTTAATGGTGCAAAGGTTGAGATTGGAATGGGTTATGACCCGGACCAATTCATAACTACTCCTTACTCAATGGAAGATCTTTCTGTTTTTTACCATGAGTATGGACATGCTTTTGCATATATTTTAATGAACCAAAGAAATATCGCGGTAGAACAAGGAACTCTTCCTTTGAATTATCATGCACCTGTTTATAAATCGACTCTTGGTAAGTTATTCTATGATGAGGCGGGTGCAATTAATGAAGGTATTGCTGACTTCTTTGCTTATTTTATTACAAATAGAGCTGAGATGGGTGAATGGGCCTTTAATGGTTTTGCAAGACCGATGACAGAAACAAGTGATAATCACTCTGCCAATGTATCAAAGCAATCTGGAGAAAGATTAAAATATCCAGATTTTGCATACTACTTATCTGGAAGTGATGAGCCAGATGAAGATGTGCATAATGCTGGACAAATTATTTCACACTACCTGGTGAGTTTAACTGAATCATTTAAAAATACTTGTACTAGTATTAAAAATCTTTCAAGTGAAGATGATAAACATGAGAAAGCGACTGCATTAACTATTATGTTACTTTCAGAAACTCTAGGTGAATTAGGAGATATGACTGCGAGAGGTAGTGATGTCTTTGATACTTTTATTAAAACAGGTTCTGATCCCTACCTTGGAAGATTTTTTACAAACTTAAATGCTTTTGAATCTTATCTATGGGGACACTCAGTTAACCCTCCTACTTTTAGAAGATTTGCAAAACTTATAGGAAAGAATATTAAGTACCGTATTTCTAATAGTGCTTGTCCAAGCTTCTCAGTAGATGACTCTGAACAATTATTAGATGAATATGGACTCTTATTATTTGATTCATATAATGAGACTGCTGAAGGTACTTTATTAACAGGTTCAACAACTGCTGTTACGGCCAATGATGCTGATACTGATGACTTTAGCGGTCAGAGTATTACTTTTGGACTTAGTAATTATTCAGCAGTAAATGATTCTAGCATTAATGAATTAAATAGAAAGCAAACCGTACTTGTTTCAAAGGAATTTAT
Organism: uncultured Bacteriovoracaceae bacterium; assembly: GCA_913053615.1. Taxonomy (GTDB): domain Bacteria; phylum Bdellovibrionota; class Bacteriovoracia; order Bacteriovoracales; family Bacteriovoracaceae; genus UBA845. The sequence goes on from CAJXHA010000416.1 coordinate 1,905, forward strand.
AGACCTCCCGACAGAAGCATCTGGTGAGCCACCAATTTTTATTTTTGATAAGCAAGAAGGAATTAGAGACTTACTTTCTAGTCTTACTTTTGAAGGACAGAATGTAACTATTAGTGAGGGTCTTGCTGGACCAGAATATAATAATGGTAATATTAA
>CAJXHA010000417.1 GCA_913053615.1 uncultured Bacteriovoracaceae bacterium
CTTCTTCTATATTTATAATTTCTCTTGATCCTCCCATAACCATAGGTTTTATTTGTAGCAATGCAAATTCAGGTTTCTTATTTGGATCATCAAATATGTTTACAGCGAATTCGATTTCAACTTCACACCCTAATGCTTCTTTTCCCATAATTATAAGATCCTTTAAAATATCGATAAGTGGGAATTTGCCCCATTTTAATATTGGTGCAAATGTTGTAATCCTTGTTCCATCATAGGATAATGAATCTCTTATTACATTGTCTTCTTTTGAAATGATACTGCCAGACCACTTTAGTGAGCCATCCTTTTCAGCGATTTCCAGATTATAAGATGATAGATTTTTCTCTTCCCCATTGAACAATGGATGGGTTTTTGGACTTAGATCCATTGCATAGAAGGTATTTTGTGAGCTTTCCAATGTTGCCTTAATGGAGTAATACTGGGGTAATATTCCAGGGTATTTTGGTGAAAATCGCAGGGATTTTTCACCATTGGCAATGGTCCTTCCCAATCCTAGTGCTAAATGAACCACACCCTCATCTCGTTTCATGTATGATACTGGATAAAAATTAAAGCTCTGCGCGGTCCCACTAAAAGAAGGGTAGTATCTACCATTATAATTTTGCCCAACCATCTCCATTAGTATCACTGCCATTTTTTCTTCTTCAATGCGATGCACGGAACCACTTATAAGGGATTTGGGGTCCTGAAAAAACGTGGAAGCATATACGAGCTTTAATGCAACGATAATATCTTCCAATCGGTCATTCAATTTTTTACGATTATTTGGCAGCATATAGGTGGCATACATCCCTGAAAGCGGTTGGTACTGGCTATCTTCTAGTAGGCTCGATGATCGTACCGCCAGTGGATACTTTACAGATTTAACAAAAACTTTAAGTGAGTTTTTTAATTCCTCATTGATATTTGAATTAAGAAATAATTTTGATATTTGTTTGTTTGTTTTTTTCGACAATGCATCCGACCATAGATTGTTTTGCTTCATGAATTCGTCAAAGGAATCTGTGCCAATAACGACAGCATGGGGAATATTAATTTCTATTCCATCATAACGGTCACGAAAGTCAGATAAACGAATCATTTTCTGAGCAAAAGCTAGTCCACGGGCTTTCCCACCTAACGATCCGCCTGATATCTGGGTAAAACGCTTCGTATGATCAAATGTATCCCGTTGAATTTCTACAACCTGTCTTGCTTTCCGGTCTTTAATTGTATTTTTGATCAAATCAACTAAATATGCCCTATGAGTAGTTGAGTTCTTAAAATCTGCATGATTCAGTGGCCGTACCTGAGATGCAAGTCCCAAATATCCGTGTGCGGCTAACCAATTAGAAAAGTGATTACTTTTAGCGTGGTAGAGTAGCGATCCTTCCGGTACAGTTTGAATTGCTTTAATGAGTTCAGGCAGATTAGAGACTGTGATCAGCTCTTTTCCTTTTGGTGTGCGGAATATGAGATCCCCAAAACCGAAATTTCTGACTACGAATTCACTGAGTTCCATTAATAAAGTTGGGGAATCCTTATAAAGGAAATGAGCTTGAACATCTTTAGCTAGTTCAGCATTTTTTCTATGTTTTGATTGCAGCATAATTGGTATGCTAGGATCGATTGACCTGGCCCATCGTGCAAATTTTACACCAGCGTTTTTATCTAGTTTGTTGTTTTTTGAGAAACGGATATCAGAGATTATGCCTAGTGTACTCAGCCTAAAGCGCTTAAAATAGCGCTCAGCTTCCTCATATGAAGTAGCTAGAAGTATTTTTGGACGGCCGCGCATATGCAATAATTTTTCATGATCGCCAGCACTTTTGTCTATCATTTCTTTTACCTGGTAACTGATCTCTTTATAAATTATAGGCAGTATTAGAGAATAGTACCGTGGTGAATCTTCTATTACTATAATGCAGCGTACATCTGCTTTTTTAATATCCCTGCGAATATTCATTGCGTCTTCGAGCATTTTCACTATTGCTAATAATACATTTGCATTCCCTGACCATATGAATACACGATCTATAGCAGAATTTTCAAAAT
>CAJXHA010000418.1 GCA_913053615.1 uncultured Bacteriovoracaceae bacterium
ATTCCAACTGGTTAAGAGTCATGAGCTCAGAGGTAAAAGAAAAGCCTCCCTCATACCTTCTATTGCGAGTAAGAACCCCTTGAATATCCCCTTTAAAATGGATCACTTTCTTATCCAGATCTGAGTTCATACTTCTAGATGAAATTGTAATTTTATCCTTTGTCAGCTTATCAATCAGTTTTGCACTTACATCACCAACCGCGCTCATCGTATTTTGAGTTTTATTAACAAGCATATTATTTGATTGGTACTCGGCCTCATCATTTTTTAATTCAATATTATCGTATAGAGCGAGTTCTTTTATATTGGCTTGATACTTACCTGAATCTGCACTAAAGAGGGTAACCTCCCCTTTATTATTGATAAACTCACCATCTGTTTTTTGAAAAATAAAGTCTGATTGATTAATAATTTTTAAATCATCCGAATTCATACTCATACTCTTTTTTCCATCGGCCAAAGAGTAGTAATTCATATTTTTAAATTTTGCTTCATCCACCATGTCTACATCTAGCAGATCACTATATGATTCTGATTTATTTTTTACATCTTGGGCGATGAAAATCACCACAAAAGTCATGAGTAAGAAAAATATAACAATTAGCGTCGAGCGAAGGTTTATCATAAGCACTATTATCATCCCAATTCCTTTAAATTTCAAAAGTTTATTGAACTTCTAGGCTTTTTATTTAGCTATTTATTTTTGACTATATTTCTCAGGATATGCTAAAAATATAGCTTGAGAGACAAATTAAATAATTGAATTCACAAGAGTAATTATGAAATCACACAAAGATAATAAGACAATTTCTCCATCTGAAAAACAAGACAAAACCACACTGGATATTTTAGTTGAACAAGGCACTAAACTTACTCCAATGATGGAACAGTATTATGAAATAAAAAAGAATTATAATGAAATGCTTCTTATGTTTCGCATGGGAGATTTCTATGAGCTCTTTTTTGAAGATGCTATCCAATCTTCTAAGATTTTAAATATTTCCCTTACCCATAGAGGTAAAATCGGAGAAACAAGAATTCCCATGGCCGGCATCCCTCATCATGCCGCTAGCACATATATTGATCGCATCACTTCGCAAGGTCTAAAAGTTGCAATTTGTGAACAAGTTGAAGACCCAAAAGCCGCGAAAGGGATTGTTAAAAGAGCTGTCACTCAAGTGGTCTCTCCTGGTATGCCTTATGATCTTGATAAGTCAGAGCAAAGAGAAAATGCATTTATAGCAAGTGCTTACAAAGCGAATAAGAATTGCTTTTTAATTCTAGTGGATTTTACGACCGGTGACTTCATGGGCTTAACTGTTCCAAATGAGCAAGCGCTTGTTGAAAAACTAAGCCTCTATGCTCCTAAGGAGTTTATTTGTCACCTAGGTCAATGGGATCACTCAAAGCATATGCAAGAATACTTTGAGAGTAATATCTTAAAAACAAATTTATCTGAAGAGTACTTTCAAGAAAAGTACAGCTCACTTTATATTGAAAAACTGATTCCAACTTATAAGAGAGATGAAGTCTTAAAGTTACACCAAGGAATTTTAGCCCCTATAGGTGCAATTAGTTATTATATTTCATCAACTCAATCATTAGATACAATTGATCATATTAGACCTTTCCAAATGTTTTCATTTAAAGATGATATGAAAATCACTTATCCAACTTTAGTTGGGTTGGAGATTTTACCAAAATCGATTGAAAGAACAAAAGACTCAATACTTGGTTACATTGACTATACAAAGTCAGCATTAGGAGCAAGAGAGTTAAAGAAGTTTATGCGCTCACCTTTAAGAGACTTAGACCTCATTACAGAAAGACAAAATACCATTGAAGCCTTAATGGGTAATCAATCAATGCATGAAACGATTCGAGAAGATCTTGATGAAGTTCGTGACATTGAGAGAATAATGGCAAAGACATCTACTGGTAAGGTGAATGGGAGTGATCTTATTTGTTTAAGTCGCGCTATTTTCGCCCATGAAAAAATTAAAAAAGATACAAAGTCATTATTTACAAAGGTCATCCCTACTTTAAAGAAG
>CAJXHA010000419.1 GCA_913053615.1 uncultured Bacteriovoracaceae bacterium
CACTATTGGCTCGTGCAAAGATCTATGAAAATAGTACCGTATCGAGTTATGATTTGTCTAAAAGTCATGTTAAAGTGAAAACCAAATCAGGTTCCGTTAAAGCAGAGCGTGTGGTACTTGCCTGTAACGGCTATTTGGGCAATCTTGAGAAACGCTTAAATTCGAAATTATTACCAATGAATAACTATATAGTTGCCACTAAACCTCTAGATAATGAAACTGTTGCAAAGATTAATCCAAGAGACATCGCTTTTGCCGATTCAAGGTTCGTTATCAATTATTTTCGATTGAGTGCCGATAAACGTCTACTTTTTGGTGGTGGTGAAAATTACTCACAAGAACTTAGTAAAAATATTATTCCTATTGTTACAAAACCACTTGAAAAGATTTATCCATTCTTGAGGGGCGTTAAGATTGACTATGCTTGGGGTGGTAAGCTAGCATTAACAATGAATAGGTTGCCATTCTATAAAGAAATGAATCAAGGAAAGGTGTTGAGTGCGCAGGGCTATTCAGGACAGGGAGTGGCCTTAGCTAGTTATGCTGGTAAGGTAATTGCAGAGAAGATTACTGGTGATGGAGAGATATTTGACACTATGGCTAATATTCCAATGAGAAGCTTTCCCGGTGGTAGGTTTCTACGAAATCCTACCATGAGGGTCGGGATGTTTTATCATGCTCTGCTTGACCGCCTATAGTTAATAGGGAAGAAAATCTAATATAATGAAGACTGTTATTAACACAATTTTTATAACAAAGAACAAAGTTAATGAGCGATTTTAAAGATGTAACTACAGATCAGGCGTTTACTAAAAAAACTCTCTATGGTAGAGATGGAGAGATGACCTATAGTGGTGCTCTTAGTTTTTTAAGGCGCAAATATACCAAAGAATTAGAGGGTGTTGATATTGCTGTTAGTGGTATCCCTTTTGATGCCGCAACGAGCTTCCGCCCTGGTGCAAGATTTGGGCCTAAAGCGATAAGAGAGGCTTCTGTTCAGCTTGCTGAGTTGTTGGCGTATCCTGATGGTATCGATCCTTTCAAGACTTTGGCGGTTATTGATTATGGTGACTGTGAACTGGATTATGGATTTCATAGTAATGTCGTTTCTCAGATTGAAGCACATGCTAAGACTATTTTGGATTCTGGAACAGAGATGCTGACTTTTGGTGGCGATCATTTTATTACTTACCCTCTTTTACGTGCTCACGCTGAAAAGTTCGGACCGATAGCGCTTGTTCATTTTGATGCACATACAGATACTTGGCCTGATGAAGATGGTCGATTAGATCATGGAACTATGTTTTCTAGAGCTATAAAAGAAAATCTGATAGATACAAAACATACTATTCAAGTTGGTATCAGAACACATAATAGCAACACCAAAGGTGTCACTATTCTTGACGCCCCTTGGGTTCACAAGAATGGTGTTGATAAGGTCATTAAAAAAATAATTGAAGTTGTCAAAAATCGACCAGCTTATCTAACTTTTGATATAGATGGTCTTGACCCTGCATATGCTCCCGGAACTGGTACACCAGTGGCTGGCGGCCTAACCTCTGCACAAGCCTTGGCTATTATCAGGGGACTAGATGGTTTAAATTTTATCGGAGCAGATGTCGTTGAGGTGGCTCCTGCTTATGACCATGCTGAAATCACAGCTATTGCCGCAGCAACCATTGCTCATGATTATTTAGTAATCCGTGCAAAGCAAAAAATAAAGGCAAAGTAATAATTTAATACTGAATATATGATGAGAATAGGAATACTGCTAGTCGGAAGGGCTTCAGAAGATTTAGTCAATCAGTATGGTACCTATGCAGATATGTTAGTTGCTTTGATTAATTCTGAAGAGAAATTATTTGAATTCAAAACATTTAATGTTCTTGATGATGAGTTTCCTGAGGATCATCTTGAGTGTGATGGTTGGATTATTACGGGTTCACCGCATGGTGTTTATGAAGATTTGCCATGGATGAAAACAATCAGCCAACTAATTAATGATATCTACGATGCTGGTTTGCCTATTTTAGGTGTCTGTTTTGGTCAT
>CAJXHA010000420.1 GCA_913053615.1 uncultured Bacteriovoracaceae bacterium
AATTGCAAATGATAAATTTGCTCTCGCTGCTTAATTTATATTAAGAAAGCGCGGTCTGGGGCACCGGGCAACAGAAGTCTCTAGGAGTGCAGATTCGCAAGAGTTTGCACTCTTTTTAATTTCAAAAGACTTCGCACCTAACTTCGCACTATTTTTTTTGAAAAATTACAACTTCGCACTTTTTATTAAATGAGATTATCGCACTTAGGAAATACACCTTTGCAAAGGTTAAGTAATAATATTTTATAGAATCTTATATCTCTTTGTGTGGATCGGATTTCTGACTCATAATCTTGTCTTGAAGTCTTGGTTGTTTTACCACCAACACCACCTTTTGCATTTATTCTTTGAATGTCTGGAATAACAAATTTCTTATTCATTGATTTCATTCTTTGGAAGTAAATATCAAGATTGGTTAAATTAGTCATTGTTTGGTTTATTCTTAATATATGAAATAATCTCTTCATCACATCTTCATTCGTTGAATCTAACACAATATCAGCAGTACTTCTTGAATTACCCTTCTTCGTTTTTCTTGTTCTTAATTTAACTTCTTTTTTTGAATACCAATGTTTAATATCAGACACTATTGATTTGATTGGATAGTTAGGTGGTATTTGAATCAAAGTGTGATTCTGTCTAACAACAGCCTCATCAATTATTGTCGTCTTCTCATTAAATAAATTTCTATACTTCGGTAAGAACATTCCATTAAAAAGTTGATCTATACTTTTCGGTACTGATTTATAATCTGACTTAATTAACTTGGTTGTTTTCTTTATTGATTTTAAATCAATTAACTTCCACCATTTATGACTTCTATCAAATTTAACCTTATGAACTTTTCCTTTTATTGTGAATGATTTACCCTCTAACTCTAATGCACATTTTATAAAAACTGCAAACCAACGATAGACATTAATATCTTGTTTGAATCTACCACTATCATGACCAATTCTTCGGTCTTCATAAGACTTTAATTTCTTCCTAATTCTAACCATAAGAATAATCTAAACTAAATTATGTAACAAAAAAAGAGTAAGTTTCAATTTATTGGTGTTACCGTAATAAAACGACAAATGTCGGTCAAGTTATGTTAAAATTGTCGTTATGAAAGATTTAACAAAGATATCTGCCAAAGGAATATTTTCTATTGATACTAGAGGTAAACCAATGACTAAAAACACTTTCTATAATCAGATAACTAAAAACATTAACATTGGAAACAATTTAATGAATGTTGCAAGTATTGGTTTCTATAAAGCAGGACAATTACTTAATAAAGCAAAGAAAGAACTTAAAGGCGAATTTGGTAAATTAAAAAAACAACTTGCCGAAGATGGATTACACATCAAACAACAAGAACGATACATGGCAATTGCAAGAAATAAAAATATTCAATTGAATTACAATAAACTTCCACCTCAATGGACATTCTGGGAAAAACTAGCAATGTTAAAACCAGAAGTGTTTAATAAAATTGTTCATCTAATTCACAAAGAGGCAAAATGGAAAGATATTGAATTGTTTTTAGGTAAACATCAAAAAACTATTGGTGGTAATAGAACTAAACTTAATGAAAGAGATAATAGAACTGAAATATTTGGATTGGAATATAATTTTAAAACTGCAACTAAAAAACATAAGTCTGAATTTGAAAAATTTACATTAGAAGTTAATAAATTAGCAAAGAAATATAGATTTATTAAATTAAAAAAGAAAAACTACTTTGATGAGGCAAAAAATATACTAGATGAAGATTATTCAAAGACAAAAGATGATACTTCCAAACAACCAGATGAAGTCAAATTTAAGAAATCATATAATTCAAAAAGAAAGATTGATATCTAACCGACTTTAGACCCACTTTTCCAACTGGGGAAAAAATTCAGAATATTTTGAAACTAAAGTCTTTAAATGAATCAAAAGAGATACCCTTAACTACTGCTTTTTTATTACCTAGTTTTGACCCCTAGTGAATCCTCACAACAGCCTAAACGAGAAGTGTCGTTACATGTGCATTCCACCCATTGTAAACCCAGTAAAC
>CAJXHA010000421.1 GCA_913053615.1 uncultured Bacteriovoracaceae bacterium
ACATGACGAGTTATCTGAAATGGCTCTTGCTTTGAAAAAACTTTCCAATTCTCTAAAAGTAAACGCTGAATTTGCATTAAATATAGGTAAAGGTAAACTAGATGAAAAATACAATCCACTTAGTGATAGTGATGTACTTGGGAATGCTTTGTTGCAAATGAGAAAAAATTTGTTGGAACTAAGAAATACAAATGAAAGAAATCAATGGATGCAAACTTCCATCGTAAGAATAAGTGAGTTATTACAAGGAGAAAAGACAATAACTGATCTCGGCAATCAACTCTTAATTTCACTTGCAGCAATACTTGATATTCAAATTGCAACAATTTTTTCTAATAATAACGAAGTACTGGTGTAGTATCCCCCATCATATTGTAGTATCCCCCATCATAAGACAAAGCTAAGGTAGACATTTTTCTAAATTTCTTTCATTATGTCTATGATTTTGTGATGTTGACTTGTTGGAAACTCGAGGCACGAGAGTTTTCAATAAATCAATATCATTGTATTGCCTAGGAGGTTTATTTCCTAATGATTTATGTGGACGGTAGTTGTTGTAATCATCCATCCAGACTTCAGTCTGTTCCCGCACTTCCATTAAGTTGGTAAACATATATGCATCGAGAACATTCTCTCTATACGTTCTGTTTAAACGTTCAATAAAAGCATTTTGAGTAGGCTTACCAGGCTGAATGTAATGAAACTTGATTCCTTTGACTTCAGCCCAGTTCTGTAATATTTTTGCAATAAACTCAGGTCCGTTATCCATTCTTATTTTACTTGGCAACCCTCGTTTCTTTGTCAATCTGTTCAAAATATAAACTACTCGGCTGCTAGGAAATGAATATTCTATTTCAATATGTAATGCCTCACGGTTATAATCATCCATTATGTTGAATGACCTGAATCTCCGCTTATTGTCTAAGGCATCACTCATAAAGTCTATGCTCCATGTATCATTTATTGTTTCTGGCACAAGTAATGGTTCTTTTACTCTTGAAGGTAATCGCTTTTTCATTTTTCTTCTCAAACTAAGTCCCATAGATTGATATATTCTGAAAACTCTTTTGTGGTTCCATAAGTAACCTTGATTTCTAAAACGATGATAACTTAACCAAAAACCTTCCTGTGGGTGTTCTTCTACATTTTTCTGTAACGCTACTATAATTGTAGAATCATCCCTTTGTTTTGGCTTATGGTAAAAACCAGCTTTGCTTAAGGATATTATTTTACAAGCCCTATGAATACTGCATGTATTCTCATCTGCTAACTCCTGAGCTACTTGTTTCTTAACACAGGGCTTTAAAGCTTTTTTTCGATGATCTCCTTAGCCACTTTTAGATCCAGAGCCAGTTCCGCATACATATGCTTTAGCTTTTGGTTCTCTAACTCAAGATCCTTAAGGCGTTTGAGAGATTTGGTGTCCATACCTTCATAACGTTGACGCCATTTATAAAAGGAAGCCTTGCTAATACCGTATTCTCTAACTATTGTTTGAACATCTTTACCATTATCATATTCACGTAAAATGGCACTAATCTTCTCTGGTGTAAATCTTTTTCTCTTCATATTTAACAGTTTAAAATTAATATAATTTGTCTACTTTTAAACTGTCTTATTTTTAGGGGATACTACATATGTATATGAAAAACCCTTATGATGTTGTGCTTATGGATATTCAAATGCCTGTAATGGATGGCTTTCTGGCAACAAAGATGATTAGGGAATGGGAAAAAGATAATAAAAAAGAGCCTATTCGTATAATTGCTTTAACAGCAAATGCACTAAAAGAAGATAAAGAAAAATGCTTCGATGTTGGTATGAATGATTTTCTTACAAAACCTTTCAAAATTGAGGATATGAAAAATTGCCTATCATATTGAAATATTATTTTTCACTATTATCAAACCCTGTCTTGCTATACATTCTCGCATAATTATTTTCCATAGTTTTTTGATGACAGTTGAAAGTTATAAACCTTCAACCAGCTATTAATTCCTCTAGTTTTGTTTTAGACAAAAAACTTGGTTTGTTTTAATA